>DATBFI010000640.1:0-10212 GCA_036558585.1 Chitinophagaceae bacterium | reverse complement strand
AGAAGTGAATTGTTGAATTGTAACCGTTATGGTTGGGGCTATGGCATCGCCTACATCCATCTTAAAATTTTGGATTCAGATTTTAGATTTTTGTCCTGTTAACTTCCATCTTGCTTCCTCAGGTATTGGAACCAGTTTTTTCTTTTCATAATCATAACAAAACATTCCCGTTTTTGCTTTTCCCGCAAGCGTAAGGCCTGAGTGTGTTACTATCTCCACTTTATAATAAAGATCAAAACCATATTTATCAAGCCCTGAAGCAGCCACAGAAATTTTTATTTTATCACCATAACTCAGTTCCTTTTTGTATTCCACAGCAGCATCTGCAAGTATTACTCCGTAACCGCCAACATCTAATTCTTTATAGCCATAGTGCATTAAAAATTGTTGCCTTGCTTCCTGTATCAATGAAAGAAACGTGTCGTTGCCTACATGTGCGCCATAGTTCAAATCTGTAATACGAATCGTAAGAAGTGTTGAAAATGCAAATACTTCGGGCAGGTTTATCTTTATTCTTTCCATAAGGATCACTTTATTACCTATCATTACTCCCCTTTAGGGATAGAGCTAAAAATAAAATAAGTTTATCCATCGCCTTTCTTCGGTGGCTATATTTATTTTTTTCTTCCAAAGTCATCTCTGAGAAGGTTTTTTCGCTTTCATCAGGAACAAAAACAGGATCATAGCCAAAACCGTATTTGCCTCTTTGCTCATTAATTATTTTGCCCTCACTTGCTCCTTCAAATAAAAATTCTTTATCGTCCCATATCAACGAAATTACTGTCCTGAATTTTGCCCTGCGATTTTCCTGTTCACTCATCTTTGAAAGTAATTTATCAATATTTGCCTGGAAGTTTTTTTCATCGCCGGCATAACGCGCACTCTTTACACCCGGTTCGCCATTCAATGCTTCCACTTCCAAACCGGTATCTTCACTGAAACAATTTTGTTTTGTAAGCTTATAAATCGTCCTTGATTTTTCAGAAGCATTGGCTTCCAGTGTAAAATAGGGTTCAGGAATATCAATATCTATTCCTGCTTCTTTCAGGCTAATGAGAATTATATTATTACCTATCACACTTCTTGCCTCTTCTACTTTGTGTTGATTGTTGGTAGCAAATATCAGTGCAGGTTTTATCATGATTAGTTCTTCGTTATCCGGATTTTGGCGATACCATGAGGTTCAGCGATTCACTATAATAAAATTAGAGCCCTTCGATCAGAGAGTAGAAATAGAATATATCTGAGTGTCTTTCAACATTCAATGCGGGATTGTCCGCAAAACTTAAAACTGTTGGTAACTGGCCACGGAAAGACCTTCCTGCATCTTTAAAATAAATGTTTCAACGGGTTCCGTTGGAGGTGGATTTAATTTGTCTCCTTTTGCAAGCAGGATATACTTGCCCATATTTCCATAGCAAGTTAGTATACCGGTGGTATAAGTGATTGCAACCTTATGGGCAGCAGGATTTGTTATATCTGAATCGATGATCTCAAACTGGTGCATTTCAAAATTCAGGCTTTTGCCCAAAGTATCCTGTAGTGCCGGAATTTTTTGATTAAGCCGTTGTATCAGGTTGCCAATTGCAAAACCGGATTTATAATGGAGTGAATTTGCCCTCCCGTCATTCGCAACCATTTCTTTGAAGGTCTTAAATTTGCTCTCCTGGTTATATGCCTGCGATTTCATGAAAAATTCTTCGTATGAAACTTCCAGGACACTTCTTTCAAAATTCCCTTTGTTGCCCGCGTCTATTATTTGCCTGTATGCAAGTTTGATCAATCCTTTTCGCATATAATGAAACAAAAATAACGGAACAAATTACAGCGCTAGTCCTATTGTATAGTTAGCTTGTATACTGCCGGGCCTCTTTGTTATTTGAACAGTTTCATTGGCGAGGTCTGTGGGAGAATTTCCTAATACGCCATCATCCATATTTTTTTTGGGATTAGGACCGTGTGCCCTGTAAAACCTGGTTGCGTATATCTCATTATTCGTTTCTTCAGGAAATGCTATTTGACCAATTTTTCTAAGCGCCCTGTTTATGAAAACTTCAAAATGAATATGAGTAGCCCTGCCTTTATACCAACCGGGATATGTAGTAGTAAATCTTACCCTGCCATTGTTATCGGCTAATTGGTAACCCCGCAGCCATGTTTGGCCTGTTGAGTTCTTCGTACCTAAATAGCCCTCGTTAATATAGCCTGAATAATAGCCGTCATTGTTGCAATGCCAGATATCCACTCTTGCACCGGGGACTGGGGCACAGGCATTATTTGTATTTACCACTGTGAAAATTAGTGTTAAGAGCACACCTTTTTGATTTTCCCTCACATCACTTCTGTTAAGAGGATTTCTTCTTTCACCGCTTGGGTATGGGAAGGGACCTTCCACTTCGTCCGGCGTTACAATACAACCGCCTGTTGTAGTTGCGTCGGCCTCGTTTACAGAAGTAATGGCGGTTTGGTTAATATCTTTTTTGCATGCTTCTATAGCAGCGCTGAGGCTGAGAAGGCCGATGCTGCTTTTTAAAAAATCTTTTCGTTCCATAGCAGTGGGTTTTTG
Organism: Chitinophagaceae bacterium; assembly: GCA_036558585.1. Classification (GTDB taxonomy): domain Bacteria; phylum Bacteroidota; class Bacteroidia; order Chitinophagales; family Chitinophagaceae; genus DATBFI01. The sequence continues at coordinate 7,646 of DATBFI010000640.1, read as the reverse complement.
TTAACAGATAAATTTATTTAAATAGATAAGTTAATTCTTTTTTTACTGGTGTTCGCAGGAATATTACAAATGGCAATCCGGGTACATAGCAATTTATGGGCCAGTATTTATTATAAGTTAAGCTTTTTATTACGTTGCTACTTAATATCTTAAAAAGTGCGTCCTATCTCTCATTTTTAATTTTTCATCACGACCTCACATAATCAAAGAATGAAACCTAAAGTGTATAATGCGGTAATAAAGCGATTTTCAAAACGATGGCGAGAGGAAGAAGGGGTAAAGTTGAATAATATTTGTCCTGGTTGTATAAGGGTCAATCAATATTACGAGCCATGAAATTTATAAGGAGCTGTTGAATTGAAAAGGTAAAGTGATGGTTATTAATTTTATACAAAAAACATGATGAAGAAATTTAAAATTGGTGATCATGTAACCTGGAATTCAGAAGCAGGATATGTGACCGGGACAATTATAAAAATTCATACAAAGGATTTTAAGTATAAAGGCTATACACATCATGCAACGGAAGAAGATCCTCAATACGAAATAAAGAGTGACAAAACAGATCATATTGCCGCACATAAAGCTACGGCCCTGAAGAAAATAAAGTAGTATTAAGAAGATCAAAAAATTTAAGGTATGGGTCTGGGTCTTCAAATCAGAAATCAAAAATCCTCAATAAAAATCAGAAATAAAAATCACACCTGGAACACTCCTGTCTTTAGTTCTTCAATATGCGGGTTGTGATTGGCCGCGGCAATAGCTTCAGAAATGAGCTGTCGTGTTGAAACAGGATCAATGATATCATCCACCCACAAATGTGCGGCGGCATAATAAGGTGTTGTTTGTTTTTCGTAACGCGATTTTATTTTTTCAAGTAATTGTTGTTCATCCTCGAATTCCGCATTTTCAGATTTTAGATTTCCTTTTTCTGATTTTCGGGCAGCAGTTTGTATTTGCAGCAAAGTTTTGGCGGCCTGCTCACCACCCATCACCGCGATCTTTGCAGAAGGCCATGCATAAATAAAGCGTGGATCATAAGCCTTTCCACACATGGCATAATTACCCGCACCATAACTATTACCAATGATGATTGTGATCTTCGGCACTACAGAATTTGCAACCGCATTTACGAGTTTAGCACCATCTTTTATAATGCCCGCATGCTCGCTGCGACTGCCTACCATAAATCCGGTAACATCCTGGAGGAATACCAAAGGGATTTTCTTTTGATTGCAGTTGAGAATAAATCGCGCTGCTTTATCTGAACTGTCATTGTATAACACGCCACCCAACTGCATTTCGCCTTTCTTTGTTTTTACAATGAGTCGCTGGTTGGCAACAATGCCTGCGGCCCAGCCATCGATACGTGCATATCCACAGAGGATCGTTTTGCCATATTCTTTTTTGAATTGGTCAAAACTTGTGCTGAGTGGAGCTGAAGCATCAGCATCAACAATGCGATCAATGATCTCAAGCATATCGTATGGCTTTGCATTATTCTCAGACATGATACCATACAACTCGTTCATGTCCTTTGCAGGAGCAACAGGTACGATACGATCAAATCCTGCACCAGGTTGATCACCCAACTTGCTCATGAGCTTTTTTATTTCATCAAGGCACTCCTTCTCCGTTTTAAATTTATAATCTGCAATGCCGCTCATTGCATTGTGTGTTTCGGCACCACCAAGTGTTTCCACATCAATTTCTTCACCGATTGCGGCTTTTACAAGATAAGGCCCCGCAAGGAAAATACTTCCATTGCCTTCTACCATCAACGTTTCATCACTCATAATAGGAAGATATGCACCGCCTGCAACACATGCACCCATTACCGCAGCAATTTGCGTGATGCCCATTGCGCTCATGCGTGCATTGTTTCTAAAAATGCGTCCGAAGTGTTCTTTGTCTGGAAAAATTTCATCCTGCATCGGAAGAAAAACGCCTGCGCTGTCAACAAGATAAATGATTGGCAAGCGATTTTCCATTGCTATCTCCTGCATGCGCAGATTTTTCTTTCCGGTTATCGGGAACCATGCGCCGGCTTTCACTGTTTGATCATTCGCTACAACAACACATTGTCTTCCACTTACATAACCAATACCTGCAACAGTTCCGCCCGCAGGGCAGCCGCCCTCTTTCTCATACATATCGAAACCTGCGAATGCGCCGATCTCAATAAATGGTTTATTCTTATCACGCAGGTATTCAATTCTTTCACGCGCAGTAAATTTATTTTTTTCTCTTTGTTTGTCAATTGCCTTTTTACCACCGCCTGATTTTATTTTTTCAAAACGTTGTTTGATGTCGCTCAGTTGCAATTTCATCCAGTCTTCGTTGCGTTTGAATGTGAGGTTCATAATGACAAAGTAATTTGAAAATCTGATCCTGCCAAATGCGAATGTGAAAATGTGGGAAATGTGAACATGGCGAATGTGCTGGCAATTGATGGGATGTTCTGTTACTAAAAAAACAATATGCGGAGATAACAAGACAAAGTTTTACGATAATGATTTATTACTTTTATTTTAAAAGCAAAATCATGAAGCAGTTTATGCTATTCTTGTTTTCTCTGTTCTTTTCATTCAACTATTGTTTATGCCAAAGTAATATTCAGCAGCAGATTAACGAGCGTTATTTTGCCCATTCGAAATTTTCCGCTTTGGGGATAGCTTCAAATATCTCCCGGATAAGGGCGGGTGGTACCGCAAGTTTTCTAAGCCTTGTGTCAATCCATGCACCATCAATATTGATTACGGCGCTTAATGTATCATTATTCTTCCATACCTGGTGGATCATGCTCCAGCGGCTCATGTCTTTCCTGCTTTTTACGATTTGCATATTTATTTCAATAACATCACCAAACAATACCTCCCTTTTGAAAACACATTCTTCACGAAAAAGAATAGGGCCAAAATGATATTGGTTCATTACTGAAGGTGTGAGTCCATGTTCATTTAAAAATGTTAAACGCAGGTACGCCCCCCAATCATAATAAACAGAATGGCGGAGATGATAATTAGGATCAAGATCACTCCATCTTACTTCCACTTTTCTGTTGTACGCAGCCATGATATTTAATTTTTCGGAAGATACAATTTATTGCTCTCCTGCCTTGCAAACAGGCAGCGATAAACTGTTCACTGCATTGAAATATCCGGCTGCTGTTAAGTTCAGGTATTTACTACTGCATTAATATGTATCCTTCCTTTAAATTATTTAACTTCAATCATTACGGCAGCTATTAATTGGCAATCTATGAGATCAAAGAATATATTGCTGTTTATTATTCCTTTTATTACCTATTGCGTATCGGCACAAAATATAAGCTGGTATAAATGTCTAAATGGCACTATTGATAAATATCCAATCACCATGCACCTTCATAAAATGGATCATAACCTCTCCGGATATTATTATTATAACTCTAAACTGGAGCCCATCTATTTTATTGGAGAAGATACTACTGTAACTGGCAGGATAAAATTATATGCCTTCTCAAAATCAACAGACCCGAACAATGAAGAATTTTTATTTAGCACAGATGAAGGAAAATATTTCGGTCAATGGAGGAAAAATGACAGCAGCGCCGCGCTTGTGTTTTCTGCAACAGAATCAACTGATACAAGTCTCATTCCTTTTGCATTGGTTTATGTACATGGCGAAGTAAAATTAAAACCTGATATGAAAGAATCCCCGGCAGCCACTTATGAAGCAGCTTCCGTTTGGCCGCAGGGCAATAGCACAAAAACGTTATTTATAAAAAAAATTATAGGCGAACAACTTGGTGAAAAAGATGTGCAGCAGGAAATAGAAGCTATTTTTTTAAAAAACAAAAGCCATTTCTTTGACGAATATAAAGAAGCATACAGGGAAGCAAAAGAAGAGGATATGAAAGACATGCCCTCAGCGTTTTCAGAGGAGCAAATCAATCACCTGATGATCGTATATCAATCAAAAAATATTCTTACACTCGCCAACTATTCTTATTCGTATACAGGAGGTGCACATGGTAATTTTGGAACTGCTTACTCTTCCCTTGATCTTGTAAAAAAGAAAAAATTAAAACTTGATGATGTGCTTACTGCATCGGGGCAAACCCGCCTACCACTGCTGCTTATAAAATATTTTCGTAAAAATTATAATCTTGATGCTAACACATCCCTGAAGGAGGCTGGCTTATTTGAAGAAAAAATAAAACCCAACAATAATTTTTATGTTACAGGAAAGGGAATCGGCTTTTCTTATGCTCCTTATGAAATCGGCCCTTACGCCATGGGCGAGATAAATATATTTGTTCCAATTGTTGAATTAAAGAAATTATTGCAACCTGCCTTTCAAAATCTGCTGGAACCAGGAACGATTAACAAAAACTGATTTTGCGGTGGAAATATTTTTTAGGTTTAGATATTACTTCGGTCATTGCGATACTTTACTCATGAATTTGCGGCAAGTGAAAAGCCACATCCATTACCGGTAAAATGCAAATTTTAAAATGCTTTTGAAATAACTGATAACAAAACATTGCTGGTAAACAATAAAAAAAATAAAGCCTATCTTGCTCTTACTGCTACCAGTATCATTTGGGGCACTACATGGGTTGCCAGCAGGATTGGCGTTCAACATGTGCCGGCCCTTGAAGTTTCTTACATCAGACAATTTATTGCCGGTTCTCTTTTCCTGATTTTTTTCTTTATCAGGGGAGAAAAATTTCCAACCTGGTCACAGTTTCGCTGGCTATCGACTCTTTCTGTTTTCACATTTGTTTTATCAAATGGTTTTAGCACATGGAGCGTGAAATATATTTCAAGCGGCCTTGCAGCCCTTATCAGCGCTCTGAATCCTCTTTGTGTAGTGATCATCGAAACGATCTTTTTCAGGAAGAATAATAATACGCCCTTAACATTTGTTGGTTTATTTGTAGGTATCGCCGGCGTTGCCATCGTGTTTTATGAAAATGCTTTTCACAGACAACCTGAAGGTTATGGTCTTGGAGTAATACTCGGCTTAATTGCAATGATCGGCTGGAGCATAGGAACTATTTTTGTTGCACGAAACCAGTATCGGATGGATCCATATTACGCAATAGGATGGCAAATGTTTATCGGCTCATTTCTTATTTGCGTGCTGGCATATGCAACAGGAAACAATATTTCTTTTCATGAAGTACCTTTTCAAACATGGACAGCGATAGGATACCTCGTTTGCATAGGCTCTATAGTCGCGTTTGCTGCTTTTATTTACACAATAAAATATTTGCCTCCTGCAATTGCGTCACTGTATGCATATATTAATCCAATAGTTGCGATGATAACAGGCGCCATAATACTCAATGAACCGCTGACATTCAGCCTGGTTACTGGAGCGATTGTTGCCTTAACCGGAGTGTATATCGTTAATTATAGTATTAAAACAAGATGATGAGTTGTATACCATCGTGCTGCTACTCCACCTCTATAGAGCTTCCAATTCATAAATGTGAGTGGTACTGATTCCTCGGGGCAACATTTACATACTTCCCTCCGCCACTTCCGATGGCGGATAAGCTGACAATTTCCTTCCAGCATACAATCATTTTAAAATGCTGCAAAAATTATTCATAAGTAGCGATAGCCCCCCATTGCGGCAATCTTGTTGTTTTTATCTTACAGCCATTCTTATTCTCAAACGATGCCTTTATGAGCTTTACTTCATACCACTCTCCGCCAGCTCCGGCCCCCCGGATGCTAACAGCACAAGTGTGGGATAATGAGTCAGGAGTACCGGAAGTTAACTGCAGAGGTGACACAAGATTAAATACCAGTGTATCAGATGCTTCGGGGGTTATTACTTTAGACCTGATATCATCAATATAAAGTAGGGCTTTATCTATAGTAACTCCTGAACTCTTATAGAGCTTGAACACGAATTTTGTTGCATACACACATGAATCACAGGGTACATTGAATGAACGAATAAAGCAAAACAGCTTGCCCCTGCCGTCGTCTGACACAGATTCAGATGCGGAGTCACCTCCTGAGCCTGGGTCATTAAATTTGACAGGCTCTGTAGTTAGCTCGGATCCTTCTACACAGCCACTCACACCGGGTTCCTCATATTCCTGTAATTCTTTCTGGCAACTTATTATCAGTAGCAATATTATTGCCATTGACGATACTTTCATAGAGCAGGGTTTATGTTAGTAATATAAGGAGGTTTGGTCGCAAATACAAGCACCTTTTTGTTTTACTCATGAAGTATACCGATCTCTTTCAAAAATTCATTCTTTCAGATCGATTTCAATTTTGGCATTCTTTTGTTCTGATGACGAGATAAAAACTTCGTAGCGTTTATCATTTGCTGTTATGATCATAAGTGAAGTATTTGGCGGGATAGAGCCAAGATTATTGGCAACCATTATTAGTTCATGATGCGGATGCAGCGTATCTACCTTAATATGGAAACTAACAGGTTGGTGGGAGAGACCCGCCCTTGAAACAATCAATTCGTTATTATGATAGATACTTACAGTGTCTCCATCTATCTGGCCATTATCATACAAATCAATAATAATTTCTCCCGGTTTTGTTTCTATTTGTTTTATTAACGGGTTCTCCCGGGTTGATATGAGATCAGGTATTGCACGTGGCTTTTCCTTTATTGATGAATGAGAAATTACAGGGCTGTCTGGTCCTGGTTTTTTTGAGATAATAACAGGACTTACTTTTTTTACTGGTTCCGGCCTGACAGGATTTTTTTTCGTAACAGCACTCTCCCGCTTCTTTGCAGGCTTGGATACCGGCTTTGTTTCTGCTTTTACAACTGGCTGAGGTTTGATACATTCCTGCAGCATAATATCATCCAATGCAAAATCATTACCGCAGCCGCCCAGGGTCATGTCTTCCATTATTAATATTAATGTAGTTCCATCTTCAGGAGTTGTAAAAATGCCGGAGTATGTTATCCAGTGCGGAGCAGATGTTTGAGGTAAACGGCCCGTTTGAAATGAAACGACTTTTCTTCCGGAAAGGGTCATTAATTTAATAGTGATATTGGCGGGCAAAGGCGGACAGGTGCCGCTGATCCTGCATACATTCACCATACTGGCTTTGAATTGATAAGTTGTTTTCGCTTTCAAACCATTAATAGTGGTACTAAGAAAGACGCCGCCGGTCTCGTTGGCATTTACAAGCATCATGCTTCCATGCTTATCATTCGGCGTATGGTCCTGGACTAATGTATGCCAGTCACCACCGAAACAATCACTGGTATAAGAAGCAAAAGCATAATTGCCATCGGTTGGACATTTATTTAATACACGATTATATTTCGCGAGTGGGGATTGATTTATGTCCTTTACATCTTTTCCGGCACCAAAATCTATAACCACTACCGGGTCTTTAAAAGTGCAATTATTTTGCTGAGCGTATATTGTATGGCTTATCGCAAATTGTAACCATAAAATAAGACCGGTTCTTTGTATAAATGTTCTTTGCCGCATAATGAAAGTTATTTTTTGATACACGTTACCAACTGCGGTCAAGGTGGGAAACATTTATTAATGTTCAGTGACTCAATTGCAATTTATGATAATTGAAGATGAATCATAAAATCTTCCTCCGGCGTAACAAACTAATGACAAGCGGTAAGAACCCCGCATTAAA
>DATBFI010000639.1:0-3292 GCA_036558585.1 Chitinophagaceae bacterium | reverse complement strand
TAATGGCCGTAAGTTCAGCAAAATGCGTTCTGTAAACGTCTGAAATATTTCGCAGCCAGCCATTCAATAAGCCAAGATCTGTTGGTTGCATAGCGGCCTTAATACCGCCACAGTGGTAATGACCACAAACAACAATATATTTAACATGCAGGTGCTCTACAGCATATTCAATAACAGACTGAACGTTTATATCGATGTTGGATACAACATTGGCAATGTTGCGATGAACAAATACTTCACCAGGCTGAAGTCCCATAATTTCATTAGCAGGAACCCTGCTATCAGAGCAGCCTATAAATAAAAAATCAGGTTGCTGACCTGCTTCCATTTTCTTAAAAAAATTATTGTCGTCAGTGGTTTTTTCCCTTATCCATTTTTTATTGTTTTCAAAAATCTGTTGATACCTGTCCATATTCAATGTTTTTTAATAAAAGCCCAAATAAATATACACTTCAAAAAATACAGGTCCCTTATTTAACCGATAAATGGCTATCGTATTGTTTTACAGCTTAACGCAATAACCAATCGTGTTTTTTATATTTTATCTTTATAAAAGTATTTAGCTCTGCAAATGAGATATACCTATCTTATCGTAATAATTGTTTTTTATATAGTTGCGCTATCGTCAAATGCACAACCAGGCACTGCAATAGACAGCTTGAAGAGAGACAGTTTGAGAAGAGATACTATACAAATGGCCGAAATTTCTTTGTTGCAATTACAGGAACAACACTTGCTGGATTCACTTGTTAAAATAAGTCTCGAACAAGAATTAAGGACAGTAGCAGGTGACCCGAAAAGAACACGGGAATTAGAATTGAAGATTGAAGAAATCGAAAGGGCTGATTCCCTGCGGAAAATAGAAGAACTCAGTAAGATAAATCAACTTAGAAGAATTTCAACCGGTTATCCTGTCGCACCATTCAGAGATATATTATTTTACGTGTACGCATGGGTAGGTCCTTTTAAAGCACAGGACAGAGCGGCAGGAATTACTCAAAGGATAAAGCAGCTTTATAATGATGACTTTTCAAATCTTGATTCATTTAAAATTATTAAAAGTGAAAATAGTTATGATATTTTTTATAAAAACGATTTTCCTGTAACATCTGTTACCAATGTCGATGCTTTATGGCTTAACACTACAAATGAACAACTCGCAAATGTTTATCTCACCCGGATTAAAAGTGCTATTCAACAGGAAAGAGAAGAAAATAGCCTTACCAACTGGCTAAACCGAATTGGGCTTGTGGCTTTAATAATTCTTGGCCTTGCCATCGTTATTTTTTTTATAAACAAACTATTTCTTGCAATAGGAAAATTTTTATCAGGTAAGGCGGGAATTACTATAGCTAATATTAAATTTTTGAGTGGCCCGCAATACAAAAAATTAGTTTCACAGGTTCTTACGATTGTCAGGATTGTGATGATACTGCTTACGGTTTACCTGGCATTACCATTGTTATTCACAGTATTTCCGGTAACAAAAAATCTTACAAATACATTACTCGGGTGGGTAATTGATCCGGCAAAATCAATTCTTAAAGACCTGCTTGATTTCCTGCCTAACCTCTTTACCATACTGATTGTATACTTTTTTACCCGCTACATTATAAAAGCAATAAAATATTTTGCAAATGAAGTGGATGCAGGTCGCATTCATATTACAGGCTTTCACCAGGATTTTGCGAAGCCAACTTTTAACATCGTCCGGTTCCTGTTGTATGCATTTATGCTGGTAGTCATATTTCCTTATTTGCCCGGCTCCAGCTCGCCTGCTTTCAAGGGAGTGTCTGTATTTTTAGGCTTATTGCTTTCACTCGGTTCATCATCAGCAATTAATAATATAATTGCAGGTCTTGTTATCACTTATATGCGTCCGTTTAAAATTGGAGACCGCATACAGATTGGCGATGTAGCAGGTGATGTGATTGAAAAAACGATGCTTGTCATCAGGATAAGAACAATAAAGAATGAGGATATTACTGTACCCAATTCAACATTACTCTCCAGTACCACCACTAATTTTTCTGCACATGTAAAAGAGCAGGGATTGATCATTCATACAACTGTTACAATTGGTTATGATGTGCCATGGAAAGAAATGCATAAAGCACTTATTAATGCAGCGATGAGAACTGAAGGAGTTTTAAAAGAACCGCCTCCTTTTGTCCTGCAGACAAGCCTTGATGATTTTTTTGTATCGTACCAGATTAATGCCTACATAAGAGAAGCAAACATCCAGCACATCATTTATTCGGAGCTTCATCAAAATATACAGGATTGCTGCAGCGAAGCAGGCATTGAAATTATGTCGCCGCACTATACTTCTGTGCGTGATGGCAATACAACAAGTATCCCTGAAAATTATCGTCCGAAAGATTATAAACCAGATGCATTTTACGTAAAGCAGGTAAAGGATGAAAAGGAAAATGAAAAAAACGATGGCCCGCCGGGATCAACGCTGCAAGAGGTGATCAACATAGTTCATTAATACAGGAAATATAATGTGCTCTCGTAATTAATTTTGACGAATGATAAATGAGATAAGATAAAATGCAGAGATCAAAGTATAATACCACATCAGGAAAATAAAAAACAACCTGATGTTCTATCTTTTATTTTTTCTTTTAAGCTGTTAGGTTTAATTTTCAATAGTAACTAAAAATAATTTTAATTATGAAAAACATAGTTGTAAAAGGGGTATCGTTAGGATATATAATAAGTTTAATGTTTGCCTGTAACGCAAAAAAAGAAGAACCGGCAATGATTGATAAAGAACAAATAAAAAAAGAAATTCAGGCCAAGGAAGATTCATTTGCTGCGGTTTTCAATAGTGGAGTATTAAAAAGAATTGGTTATTATGCGGATGATGCGACAAGCTTTTTTCAGAACACAGCACCCTTGGTGGGGAAGGAAGCAATAATAGCGTTTTTAGAATCCGACTTGGCGGGAAATACCAACAAAATTTCATTTAAAACAAACGAAGTGTTTCCATCAAATGATGGGAATTTGGTTGTAGAAATTGGTGCTTTTAAGGTTGTTGATTCGGCCAATAATCCGGTTAACTCTGGAAATTATATGGCTATGTTTCAGAAAAGAGATGGTAAATATGTTGTTGTGAGGGATATGAGTACTTCTGATGGTGTATTAGTTAAATAAAGCATACAGGACATTTTTTTGAGAGGCCTTTCGAAATGACTTTCGGAAGGTTTTCTTTATGAAGCTAATTTGGTGTGATGATTCCTTTAAAATAAATCTTAAATTCAATAACGATTTTCGTTCGATCGCC
>DATBFI010000638.1:0-2580 GCA_036558585.1 Chitinophagaceae bacterium | reverse complement strand
GTTGATCATTTAAAATAGCTTTTGTATTCTTCGTCAATTATTGTCATGTCAACCTGTTTTGCTGTTTTTAGTGGATCAAAAAAGTAAATGTTCCAAAGTTCAGGCAGCTTGTCGAGGTTAATAATTTCTTGTGTTTTGTCACTGCGATTAAACTTTATAAATTTCTTGTTTTTAGCGTTGAATGCTGTCAAGTGAAGGCTGTCTGTAAATTCATGAGCATTGTTCATGTAAAATAAATAATCGTCGGCACCTGCATAAAAATTTTCTTCACCAACTTCAATTTTACGCTTTTCAATTTGTAAACTATCAGGTTCAATAAAAACAACAGCTTGTTGGTCAACTGTAAGTGTATCGTTGTTTGGTAAGACTGATAAAAGAGTAGTTGCTGTTCTATTTGTTGTGTTAATCTGAGAAACTGTGTCTGCCTGTAAATGATTAACTGTTGAGCTTTGATGCGAATTGTCAGCACATGCAGCAAGTGTCAAACTAAACAATGATATGAGTCTTAGGTTGTGTCGCATAGTTGGCGCCCAACACCAATATTACCGTAATTATCCGAATTGCAAAAAATTTCACCTCATTCGCTCTCAACGCTTTTCTATTCGTTTTTGCCTATCATCAGTGTTGGTAATACACAAAATTTCTTTATGAAAGAATCTGTGGCGAAAAATTTATTCCATAACATTATTTGGTTAACAACAAAAAAATGCTGTGTATCATTACGCATCATACTTTACTTTTACTGCAATAATTTCCACCTTTATGGATTCAAGAAGAGAGTTTTTAAAAAAGGCAATGCTGCTTTCAGGTGCGGCAGGCGTTGCACAATTCCTGCCGGCATCAATACAAAAAGCTTTTGCGATAGATCCCGAACCAGGGAGCACTTTCATGGATGCAGAACATATTGTGTTGCTCATGCAGGAGAACCGTTCATTTGATCATACCTACGGCACACTGCAGGGTGTGCGTGGTTTTAATGATCCGCGTGCAATACGATTACCAAATAAAAATCTGGTATGGCTGCAAACAGATGAGAAGGGCGAAACATATGCGCCGTTCCATCTCGATATAAAAGATACAAAAATAACATGGATGGGTTCGCTCCCGCATGGATGGACAAACCAGGTGGATGCAAGAAACAATGGTAAATATGATAAATGGCTGCTCGTAAAAAAATCGGGGGAGGAAGCCTATGCAGACATGCCATTAACGATGGGTTATTATACAAGAGAAGACATTCCTTTTTACTATGCACTGGCTGATGCATTTACAGTTTGCGACCAGCATTTTTGTTCTTCGCTTACCGGTACAACACCCAACAGGCTTCACTTCTGGACGGGAACGATAAGGGCTGAGCAACATGAAAATGCACAGGCCAATGTGTGGAATGAGGATGCCGATTATAATACAATGGTTACCTGGAAAACTTTTCCTGAGCGTTTGGAAGAAAATAATATTTCCTGGAAAATTTACCAGAATGATATAAGTATCGACGGTGGACTTACAGAAGAGGAAGATGCATGGCTTGATAATTTCGGCGATAACCCGATAGAATATTTTACGCAGTTCAATGTAAAACTTTCAGAAAGATATATTAACTACCTGCAAAAAAGATCTGCATCACTGCCCGGTGAAATTGAAGCACTGGAAAAAAAGTTGCAATCGATGTCTTCGACAGATAAAGACTTTACCAATCTTCAGAAACAATTGCAGGAACAAAAAGATCTGCTCAAAAAAATAAATGCGGATAAACCTGTTTACACAAAAGAAAAATATGACCAGCTTTCGCAGCATGAAAAAAATCTGCATGAAAAAGCATTCGTGGCCAATACAAAAGATCCGCACTATCATGAGCTTACTCCGCTGAAGTATAAAGACGGCGATATCGAACGCGAAATAAATATTCCAAAAGGCGATGTGCTGTACCAGTTCAGGGAAGATGTGAATAACGGCACACTGCCAACCGTATCATGGATTGTAGCGCCTCAAACTTTTTCCGATCATCCAAGCTCTCCATGGTTTGGCTCCTGGTATCTTTCTGAAGTGATAGATATCCTTACAAAAAATCCTGAAGTGTGGAAGAAAACAATTTTTATTCTTACTTATGATGAGAATGACGGATATTTTGATCATGTGCCACCATTCGTTGCACCCAATCCATACGATGCATCTACGGGGAAAACTTCGGCAGCATTAGATACAAAAGTTGATTTTGTAACCATGCAACAGGAGAAAAACAGGGTTGGCATGGAGGAAAAACATATGCGTGAAAGCTCTATCGGTCTCGGATACCGTGTGCCGCTTGTGATTGCCTCGCCATGGACCAGGGGCGGGTATGTGAACTCGCAGGTTTTTGATCTCACCTCTTCATTGCAGTTTCTTGAAAAATTTCTCAGCAGGAAAACGGGAAAGCAAATTGAAGAATCCAATATCAGCAAGTGGCGCCGAACTATATGCGGTGATCTTACCTCAGTGTTCAGGCCATACAACGGCGAAAAAATAAATGCACCTGGTGCACTCGCCAAAGATCCCTTCATCGAAAGCATTCACAAGGCAAAATTCAAAAACCCACCTGCTGAT
>DATBFI010000637.1:0-15115 GCA_036558585.1 Chitinophagaceae bacterium | reverse complement strand
GGAGTAGATAGCTAGTCCAAGATTTTTGATGAATACCCAAACCCGATCAAATTGATCAACAAAAATCAAATCAATACTATGGTTTTGAATTGCATTTGTTCTTTGAAACGGTAATTTTTCGATTTGTATGAATGATTTTTTTTCGGAATCGAAAACACAAAGTCCATCGTCAGTACCAATCCAGATTTTATCTTTACAAATATTCAGACATCGTAACCAACCGTTGGGGAAATTCTTATTAGTTGCAACGATAGGAATATCTAAAACAACATTACCTTTTCTCAAATCAATTGCATTGAGTCCGCCGTAAGGAGAAATTACCCATAACAAATTTCTCAATGTATCCTCGGACATATCCCAAAAATCATTACCAACAATTTTCTCACTGCCTTTTAAACCTTTTCGATAAATTTTAAATGATTTGCTATCGTATCGGTTCAAGCCGTCTTTTGTTGCGATCCAGGTAAATCCATAATGATCTTGTATTATTTTTCTAATTGTGTAACTACTTAAGCCATCTTTTATATCTATTGTATTGAAGGGCAGATTTTTCGAAGCGAATTGGGCATTGATATTTAGAGCTAATAAAAAAAATTTAAATAATAAGAGTTTTTTGAGTATTTTAATCATGGCCAAAACTTCATTTCCTAAATTTATTAAATCCTACTCATATGGCAGACAATAGCATCCCTCCTAAGTGGACTGTCGTTTTTATTGTTCACGCAGTCGATGATCAATCCCGCTATTATTCCGAACAATTATTTACAGAGCTTTTACAAGCAAAAAGCTCACCTGATGTAAGAGTATTCGTTTTAAGAAACACATACGATTACTTTGATAATATCAATACACATGCTCGTTTATGGGAAATACAATCTGAACCTCCAAGAATAAAAAGAGCAATTCCTGACCTCGACACTGACGGTTTAACAAAGATGGAAGCCGGGAAACAAAATGAAGATGAAAACTCATTCGGTGATATGAATCTTAACTTAGGTAATGAGGAAACCTTAAAAAATATTTTGAAACGAATTCGGAAAGAAGTCGGAGAAGAAAGCAAAATATTGCTATTTACATGGGATCATGGTTCTGGCTTTGGAATATTCAATTCAGAAGAATTTGATTATGATACTGCTCCACCGGTAAAATCTGCTCCTAAAACCGACATGTTGATGATGAGTGAGCTTGGTAATGCAATCCGGGATTCATTTGGTAAAATTCAAATGCTGATAATGATGAATTGCTGGATGCAATCAATAGAAACCAATATGCAGCTAAAAGGATGTACAGATGTATTAATAGCGGCGGAAACTACCATTGACTGGATTGGATACGATTATATTAAAATAATAAACACTTTAATTAGTGAACCGGAAATAGACTTATTATCATTTGCTGAACAAATAATTGACGACACAATTGAAAAATATAAGCAACCACCTTTAAAGGATGTAAGGTTAGATAAAATCATCTTTACAGCTACAAAACCCAACTCACAGGAATTAGAAACTTTAGCTGGAGAAATAAATAACATTGCCAGAGTTTTAGAACCTAAAGAAATAATACATCAAACAATTGAAGCTATTATAAAAGCAAGAAGTGATACTGAAGAACTAACATTCGAATTTGGTGGAGGAGGGCGTCCATGGTGTTTTGTTGACATTTTGGATGTTTTCACTCGTTTAACCAGTGAAGAATTAATAGAAAAAATTCCGGAATTTAATGAACTAAAAACAAATCTTGATAAAATAGAAAAGATATTTAAAGTAGATCAGGCCAATAGAGAAAGATTTATTATTAAAAAACATATCGGAGATCACTTTACCAAGGAAAAACCTGGACATTACGGCGGTGTGAGTATTTGCTTTCCAAATAACAAGGGATTTTTAAACTGCAACTTTTATAAAAACTTTTATTTAGCAAAAAGAATTTCATTCGCCCAAAAAGCACCAGAGTGGCCATCGTTTACTAAATGGGCATTAGACGAGCCGTATTGGTCTAAAAATAAAAGGGACAAATATGTTTCTTTTGGGTTAAAGGGAAAAATTACTGCGAATTCACACGGAGTAAAGTTTGAGCCAGCAGATGGAAATGAAATTCAAATTGAAAATGAAAACGGTGAAATGCAGCCTGATAGATGGATGTCAGAAGGGTTAAAAAAAATTAACGACGTTACAATTGCAATAAAAGCTGATCTCTTTATTGTTCAAAATGATGGCAAAGATGTTAATCAATATGATGTCCACGTTAATTCCTTAGAGATCGATTCTCCTTCCATCATAAATAATAAACATTTATTTATCACTGTCCGGGGAGCCGGCGATGGAAAAACTCATGGACCAAGTGATCATAAAACCCACGGACCCGGATTGCTTAAAATGGGCTTGGAACAGAGGTTTGGGGCACCTCAATAACATTCTCAAAAAACGTTTACTAAAATTTTAACTAGTAAACGTTTTTTTAGTAACAAGTTCTTCAGCAATTCCAAACTGAAAATCATTTCCCACTAATTCAACACACCTGCATCCTTCTCCACGACAATTTTTTCCAGTTCTTTTATTTTATCCCAACCACCCACAACATTGCGGAGATTGTGAATGCCTTGCCGTTTCATAAGTGATGCGGCAATTACACTGCGATAACCACTGCCGCAATGAATATACAGGTTGTCTTTATCATCAATATCGGCCATACTGCCGGGATCAGTTAAATTACTTAACGGAAGATTTACTGCACCCTTTAGATGGCCATCAGCAAATTCAGTTTCCCTGCGTACATCCATTACAACCAGGTTTTCATCAAAGGGCATATCCATCATTAATTCGTCCGGTTCCACATCTATGATCATATCAATATTTTCACCTGCTTTTTTCCACGCATCAAAGCCGCCGGACAGGTAACCGTTAAAACGCTCAAAGCCAACCCGGGCAAGCCTTACAATTGTTTCATGTTCTTTGCCCTCTTCGGTCACCAGTAAAATATCTTTATCGAATGGTACTATACTCCCCGCCCATTCTGCAAAGCGACCTTCCAAACCTATAAAAATACTGCCGGGAATAAACCCTTGTGTAAATGTATCAGCCCGTCTTGTATCCAGCACAATTGAATTATCATCATCTTTTATCGCTTCTTTAAATTCTTCCAGCGTCAATGGACGCAATCCCTTTTCAAGTATCGCATCCAAACTTTCATAACCCTCCTTATTGATCTTCGCATTTAGCGGGAAATACTGCGGAGGTTCCGTAAGCCCTTCTGTAACCGATTTAATAAATCCTTCTTTGCTTTGTGGCTGTAATGCATAATTGCCCTTCTTCTCATCGCCAATAGTGCTATAGGTATTAGGACCGAGATTTTTTCCGCAACTGCTGCCCGCTCCATGTGCCGGGTAAACTATTACATCATCGGCAAGAGGGATAATTTTCTTTTGTAAACTTTCATACATCATACCGGCAAGATCCTGCATCGTAAGTTCTTTTCCTTTTTGTGCAAGATCAGGCCTGCCCACATCGCCAACAAACAAAGTGTCGCCGGTGAAAATGGCATAGTCCTTACCTTTTTCATCCTTCACAAGATAGCAGGTACTCTCCAGCGTGTGGCCCGGAGTATGTAACACTTCGATCGTTATTTCACCCAACTGAAATTGCTCCCCATCTTTTGCCACATGAACCGGGAAATTCGCCTCCGTGTTGGGTCCATAAACAATCGGGGCCTTGGTCGCTTTGCTTAAATCAATATGCCCGCTTACAAAATCTGCATGAAAATGTGTTTCAAAAATATATTTGATGGTCGCGCCTCTCTCCTCTGCAAGCTGCATATATGGCTCTATGTCCCGAAGCGGATCAATAACCGCAGCCTCGCCGTTACTTTCAATAAAATATGCCGCCTCGCTCAGGCAGCCGGTATATAATTGCTGTATATACATTTTGAAATTTTTTACAAAGATAACGCGGTAAAGCGCTAATGTGGAAATGTGCTATTACGGTAATGAAGGGTCGAAAAAATTTAAATGCTGATACTGACGAATCGTCGAACTTTTTTATGAGACGAGCTACAGAACTCATATTAGCTTCTGTTGTGTCACTCCCGTCAGGGTTCTGAATTTTATTGAGCAAGCATAAAGTCAGTAAAGCCGGAAAAAACAGGATGCGGCTTTGCTGACGCATGAATAAAATAAAAAATCAGCCAACAAATTTTTCTACAAAATCATTTACCTCTTTTACCCTTTTATAATTGATGGAGTAGTAAATAAATTTTCCCTCCCGTGTAGCATTTACAAGATTGGCCCGCCGTAGTATAGCAAGGTGCTGTGATGTTACAGACTGTTCAAGGCGCAATTCAATATAAATCTCTGTTACGGTCATTTTTCTGCGTTCATCAAGAAGTTTTACGATCTGTTGACGAAGCTTATGATTAAGCGCCCGCAGAATTAGCATTGCCTTCTTCATGTGCAGAAAATCGATCCGCACATTTTCGTTCGTTTCAGGATCATTGATTACGGCTACTTGTTGGTGATTTGTCATACGGCGATATTGAACGGTGTTTAAACCAAAATCGGTTTATATTAGGCAAAATTATAATAATTTTTTCTATCTGTCCGCAGGCTTTAACGGAGTAAAAAATTCCTTTAAATAAATTGGTTCACTATAAGCAACATCTGCAAATTGTTTTTGTTCAAAAGCTTTAACGGCGAGTATTGCCAAATGACCTGCATGATGATGAACACCTGTAAAAATCGCATTGGGATGCTGAAGGATGTTTTTAAACTTAATGTGCCCGCTCCCGGAAAAAACGATTGCATGATCATCCAGATATTCTTTGAAAGTGTGCCCATTTAAAATTACGGCCGCTGGCTGAACAAGGGGTTGCAAACAGACATTATACAGGGCTGTAAAGACTTCCATGCGCCGTGCATCGATCATGGGGCAGAAAAGATAGTTGCTGGTTACTGGTTGCCAGTTGCCAGTTACCGGTTGCCCGCCTTGCCTGGCCGGCAGGTTGGCGATTTCGGGTTGATTGCTTAATTCTTCAACAGAGGCCTGCGCCATTACTTCCAGGGTATTTATAAGAATGAGTGGTTTATTTAAAGCATAACATAAACCCTTGGCCGTTGCCAAACCTACACGTACGCCAGTATAGCTCCCGGGTCCTGCAGAAACCGCGACAGCATCAATTGCAGGCAATGAATAGTTACTTATAGATAATACTTTTTTAATCGCCAATTGTATAAATGTTGCATGGTTCTTTTGTTCATTATTTTGTTCCATAGCAAGAACAGTAGCACCATTGCTTATGCACGTACTGGCGTGTTCGGTGGAAGTGTCTATGTTTATCAGTAAAGGCAACGTTTACAGTTTGTCGTTTGTCGTTCGGATTTCAGCTTCTTGCATAACTTCTTCATTTAATAAGGGAGCAATATCATACCGCCTGTCTTTTTCATTCAGTTTTTTTAACAATGAATAAATCCTTCGCAAACCAATTTTTTCACCCCATTCGAAAGGTCCATAAGGATAATTAGTGCCCAGCTTCATTGCAATATCAATTTCTTCTTTTGTGCTTATATTATCACCCAAAGCAAAATATGCTTCATTAATGATCATGCTGATCACTCTTGCTGTTATCATGCCTGGTATGTCGGGTGCCCAAATAAATTTCCATCCAAGCGTATTTACCAGGCTTGCTGCTTTTTCTTTGATATTTTCTGTTGCTGTTGCTATCTCGATCAATTCTCTTTGCAGAAAGCCATTCCATGCATTTATGCGAATGTAATTCGAAGGCAATTCCGAAGAGGCTGTAATTACTGAGTTTGCAAAAACGAGTGTACCACGGATAAAATTATTTTTACTGATATCAGCTTCGTTAAAGAGCAGGTCAAAACAAACATCAGCATTTATATTTTGATGCAAATTGCTTAACCATATTATTTCGACGCCCTCATTAACTCCTTTACCAAGTATTTCATTTTTTTGTGTATCATCCGCAGAAACAGCAATGCGCATGTTAAATTTATTGAAGTGCAAAAATAGGTTGCATAGTTGAAGGAAATGCTGCAATTTGCCGGTCTAAAATTCAAAAGATGTCAAAGCAAGTTATTAATACAGAGAAAGCACCTGCACCCATAGGACCTTATAATCAAAGTATAATGGCCGGGGGATTTTTATTTATCAGTGGCCAGGTAGCCCTTGACCCTGCATCAGGAGATTTAATAAAAGGCGATATAAAAACTGAAGCGCATCAATGCATGAAAAACCTTGAAGCAGTTCTGAGCGAAGCAAAGCTAACGTTTGGGCATGTTATTAAAACAACCATTTTCATTACCGATATGAATTTATTCGCTGATATAAATGAAGTATACAGCAGTTATTTTAAAGGTAATTTCAAAGGTGATTTTCCCGCAAGAGAAACAGTAGCAGTCAGGGCATTACCTAAAGGAGCCAATGTTGAAATTAGTATGATTGCTGTTGAACGTTTGTAAAAATTATTCCTTACTGGTTATCTCGTGTGTTCCATCTGATAAACTCACAACATAATATTCTGCATCAATATCAAATTTCTTTTTATAATTTTTGATGATAGCTTTTGCAATGCTGTCAACATTATTTTTACGAATGATATTAATGGTGCAACCTCCAAATCCACCGCCCATTAGTCTTGCCCCGATTATTTGAGGATACTGTTTTGCTTCATCAACAAGAAAATCAAGCTCGGTACAGCTTACATTGTATAAAGTTCTTAAACCTTCATGCGTTTTAAACATCAGCTTTCCAAAACTTTCCATGTCGTTTGACTGCAGGTGTTTCGCTCCCTCTTTTGTACGCTGAATTTCCTGCGTTACATAAAGGCACCTCATGTAAACTTCTTCGCCAAGAATATCTTTCTGTACTTCCACCTGTTCCGGTTTTACGTCCCTGAAAGTTTGAACAGAGGGATGATTTTGCTTCAACAATTGCAGCCCTTCCTCACACTGCTTTCTTCTTTTATTGTATTCACCTCCTGCCAGTTCATGATGCACTTTAGAATTGATGAGTACAATGCTGTAATCCTTCATATTAAAGGGCAATGTTTCATATTCCAGGGAATCACAATCAAGCAATAATACATGTTCCTTTACACCCATCATATTGGCAAACTGATCCATGATACCACATTGCACACCGGGAAAAGTATGTTCTGCCTTTTGGCAGATCAAAGCAATATCAACACGGGTTACATGCAAATTGAAAATTGTATTTAACGCAAATGCCAATCCACACTCCAGTGCAGCAGAGGATGACATGCCGGCCCCAACCGAAAGATTCCCTCCAAACACAGCATTAAAACCGCTAAAGGAATATTTTCTTTTTTGTAACTGGTCTACTACGCCTAAAATATAATTTTTCCATCCCCTGATCTTATGTATCTCATGCAGAGAAATGTTGAGGCATTCATTCATATCTGCACTATACACATTTATATTTTCAGTGTTATTTTTTGCTATTGCATACCATATCCCTTTATCAATAGCTGCAGGCATTACAAATCCATGATTATAATCAACATGTTCCCCGATCAGATTGATCCTGCCCGGAGAATAGAACAATTGTGGCTTTTGTTGAAATATATCCTGGAATTTTTTTAAAATCTCCTTTGATGATGTGCTCATAAATTTAGCTGTTACAATAAAGTAATCTGGTAAGATGTTACAAAACTATACTGTTCACCCGGCTTTATAATAATCAGGCCCATGCCGTTATTAAACGAATCGGGTGTGCTGCTCAAATTTTCAATTGCAATGCTTTTTCTATGTGGCGGAGTGTACACCTGCAAATACGGATAAGATACATCAGTTATTATCGATAATTGTAGCTGCGCCTTTTCATCTCTCAAAATACATGCAGGCATTGAATTATCTTTTACCACAAAACAATTATCAAGAAATGTATCACCAAATAATTCCATTTTTTCAAATTTTCGATAAGGTGTAAACTTTCCCGTTGGTAATAAATGATTATTGAATTCAACCATCGTATTACTGTTGAATTGGACCAGCAAATCATTTACAGTTTCACCCAGATTAAAATAAGGATGCCATCCGTCATTAAGGGGCATATCACTTTCACCGTTATTAATAACGAGTGTTTGAACCGATAATGTGTTATCTGTTTTAAGTGTATATATCACTTCGGCAGAATAAGCGAAGGGATAACCTTCTTCGTTTTTATTGTATTCATAAAGTAACCGTACAAAAGCACTGTTATCATTTGCTCCATAGTCTTTAATTATAAATGCAGCATCAAATAATAAACCATGAATAGCTTCTGAACCCAGGTAAAATTTTTCGATTTTATACATTTCACCATTGAAGCTGTATTCACCATTTTGAAGGCGACATACAAATGGGCTAAGCTTTGCACTTTTAAATGTTTTTGTTATCGAGCCTTTTGCATCAGCAGGGGAAACAAATCCGTCAATAATATTTGTTTTTACCTTTTTCCCTTCAACAGTAAACGCATTCAATATTGCACCGAATGAATAGACCTCTGCTTCAGTATTGTTGGTTTTATCTTTTAGTCTGATAACAGGAAATAGATCTCCCTTGTCAATTTGTGCAGAAAATGGCATGCGTTTTAAGTTTGGTAGACGAACGAAATTAAGTCAATGCTTTTTATTTTCGAATGAGATTGTTTAGAAGAAAAAGTATATAAAGAATAAAGTATATAAAATGTAAGGCTAAACCTTAATGCGTGTCATTATGAATAGTTATTTCATTTGACACAGAGGCACTAAAGCACACCAATTTTATTTCTGTATTTATGCACTCAGTGGCAACTGAATGCAAAAAATTGAAATCAAATCTGCATTAGTAAATTATTTTACTGCAACTGCAATTTTTGAATCTGCTGTGCCATAATACAACCACCACCTGTTCTTAAACTGCGCCAGTCCTTCAATAAAACAAACATTATTTACCTGGCCTAAAATCTCGTATGACTTCTCAGGTTTTATAAACCAGGTATTCATGCGGTCAATAATTTTCAGCGGATTACTTTTATCAAGCAAAACTTCCGACGCTGCATAAGTTCCCTCAGCTAGAGAAGTGTCTCCATATTTTGGCACATTACGGCCATTATATAATAAAACAATCCCTTTATCCGTCAGCATTGCCGGAGGGCCTGGCTCTACGAGATTATTGTCAAATTTCCCTCTTCGTGTTGGCACAACAATTTTTAGTGAAGCAATATTAAAATTTGCGTACACCGAATCGAAAGATTGTTTTTCACTGGTTGTTGTTTCAACAGGCATCCAGTTAAGAAGATCATCCGATATAGCTGCCCATATGTATTTATCACCCCAGTACATCCAGTATTTACCATTGATCTTTGTTGCAACAATTTTTCCATTTACATAACTCGAAACAATTGAACCCGATTTTGACCATGCATTCATGTATTTACCATTATATGCTTTTTCAAAAGCACTGCCATGCTTTGTCCAATGCCTGAGATCAGTTGACGTAGCCACAAACAAACGTGCAGTTTTTCCCTCGTACGCTGTATACGTCATATAATATGTCCCCAGGCTATCCTCAACCAAACGCGGATCTTCACAACCTCCCTGCCATTCATATTTTTTATACCGGTCATTATCAGGATACAAAACCGGCGCATGCAGTCGGGTAAAATGTTCGCCGTCTATGCTCCAGGCCAAACCAATTCTTGATGTGCCGTCGGGCTTTCCAATTTTATCCTGTGCACGATACAGCAAAAAAAGCGTATCCATCCTCACAGCCACAGCTGGGTTAAACACATCTTTCTGCTCCCATGCCACTTTTTGTTTCCTTACAGGACACATAAAGGAACCATTTCCGGGTTTCATTACAGGATTTACAGAATCGATTTTCTCAAAAGGAACCAATTCCCAATTGGCGGATGATACCGCAACACTATCTTTTGAAGAGACTACTGCTGCTCTGTTATTTTCAACTTTATTCCTGCACGAAATAGATGCAAGAAAAAATATAAAGCTGTGAAGGAGCAAGCTATTTTTCATATGGCGCTTTTTTTATTCGATGGGAATGCTGCTGTCCCATCGCCTGTCTAAAATAAATATCAGCTGGAAGCAAATTCTTTTTAAGAAATATTGAAATGCTATTGATTGAGTACACCCATCATATATTCAGGATAACGGGAACCAACAGTAATGCCCTTTGGAGCAATTGCCTCAATTTCGTCTAACTCCTGTTGTGATAATTTTATATTTAACGCAGCAACATTTTCTTCCAGATATTTTATACGCTTTGTGCCGGGAATAGGAAATATGTGTTCCCCTTTTGTTAACACCCAGGACAGCGCTAATTGAGATGCGGTGCAACCCTTTTGTTGTGCAAGCGTTTCAAGCTTTTTAACGAGCTGAAGATTTTTTTGAAAATTTTCTCCCTGGAAGCGTGGCGAAATACGGCGATAATCATCATGGGCGAAATCTTCGAACTTTTTTATTTTTCCTGTCAAAAAACCACGACCTAAAGGACTATAAGCGACAAATGCTATACCCAGCTCTTTGCAGGTTCCGAGTAATTCATCTTCCGGGTCGCGACTCCACAATGAATACTCAGTTTGCAAAGCAGTAAGAGGATGAACGGCATGTGCTTTGCGCAAGGTTGCAGGAGAAACTTCTGACAGACCAATGCCTCTTACCTTACCTTCCTTTACCAGTTCACTCATAGCACCGACTGTTTCTTCAATAGGTGTTGCAGGATCTTTTCGGTGCAGGTAGTAAAGATCAATTACTTCTACATCAAGTCTTTTTAAACTTGCCTCGCATGATGATCTGACGTATTCCGGTTTTCCATTGAACCCGCGTTTGTGTGTGTCAGCAGGATCTCTCACAATACCAAACTTGGTAGCGACAGTTACCTTGTTTCGGTATCCCTTAATTGCCTTGCCCACAAGTATCTCGTTTTTGTAGGGACCATATACATCGGCAGTGTCTAAAAATGTTATTCCTAATTCAAAAGCACGATGAATAGTTTTAATAGATTCTTCGTCATCCGTTTGTCCATAAAATTCACTCATGCCCATACATCCAAGGCCTAACCCGGATGCGGTTAAGCCCTGCGACCCTAATGGTTTTACTTTCATAGATTATTTTTTACAATTATAAAAAGTAAAGTTAACGCAGAGAATAAAGAAGTTTTACAGAAATAAATTTAATCTTCAAACGACCATTTCAATTATATTGCCTGCAACAATACTCGCACCCGGCATGCAATTGTCAGTTATCATAGTGAATTATAATGTAAAATTTTTTCTTGAGCAAAGTCTTTGCTCAGTAAAAAAGGCTATTGAAAAAATAGACGCCGAAGTACTGGTTGTTGATAATTGCTCATCCGACGGAAGTGTAGATTACCTGCAAAAAAATTTTCCCTGGGTTAAGTTTATCGCTAACAACAAAAATGAGGGTTTTGCCAAAGCCAACAATATCGCATTAAAGCAATGCAGCGGCAATTATATTTTATTCCTCAACCCTGATACAATTATCCCTGAAAACATCCTGGAGCATTGTCTTGATTTTTTTAATAACCATTCCCGGGCAGGTGCTGTTGGAGTAAAAATGGTAGATGGTGCAGGAAATTTTTTGCCTGAAAGCAAAAGATCATTTCCATCGCCCGCTGTTTCTTTTTTTAAACTAAGCGGCCTTTCTTCATTATTCCCCCGATCAAAATTCTTTAACAGGTATGCTTTAGGCTTTCTTGACAAGAATGAAGTACATGAAGTAGACGTATTGTGCGGAGCATTCCTGATGGTGAAAAAAAATATACTAATACAACTCGGCGGCTTTGATGAGGAATTTTTTATGTATGGTGAAGACATTGATCTTTGCTACAGGATACAAAAAGGAGGAAATAAAATTTACTATTTCGGTGATCAAACTATTGTGCACTTTAAGGGTAAGAGCTCAAAAAAAAATTCGTCAGATTATATACGCATATTTTACCGGGCGATGCTTGTATTTGTAAAAAAACATTATGGCAATGCATGGAAGACAAGAATCTTATTAACCATGGGAATTTATATAAGGGCTTCCATAAGTTTAGTTATACCACTTTTTAAACATCAAAAAAAACTTCAGGATAATAAAACTGCTATCCCCAATATATTATTGATGGGTGATCCTATCTCTGTAGCAGAAGCGCACAATATAATCAAACACAATATGCCCAAAGCAGCAATAAAAAAATTTCAATCGTTGGATTTATTATCTATGCAGGATAAATACGGGGAAATAGTATTTTGTACAGGCGAACTTTCTTATAAAGAAAGCATTCAGTTAGCAGTTAACGCAAAAAACAACTTTAGTTATAAGTGGCACGGTTTGCATACAAAAAGTATTGCAGGTGTATATAAAAAATTTACAGGAGAAGTATATTATTTGACGGATGAAATCTCATAGACAATTCACGAATTATAATACAACACTTTTTTCTGTTAACATAAAACCCCCACTCTTATTTGCCTGATACTTAATATTAGCTTTTAACGTAGCTTCGCATGTAAAACCCCGGGAACCGCATGCCGTTGTTTGACATACAGTTACCAAAGAGAATCGCAAGAGCGCTACGATTGCCTACAAATGATCCATATAGGCAACAGCGTCGTGTTTTGAAAAGACTCCTCGATAAAGCAAGATTTACCGAATTTGGCCAATACTACAGATTTGACGAAATACTTATGAACAAACATCCTGAAAAAAAATTCCAGGAATTGGTTCCGGTATACAATTATAATAGTATTTATAAGGAATGGTGGCATAAAACACTGGAAGGTAAACCAGATGTGTGCTGGCCGGGCAAGATAAAATATTATGCATTGAGCAGTGGCACCAGTGAAGCTTCCAGCAAATACATTCCCATAACAAATGATCTGCTTGCAGGCAACAGGATCGTGATGGTAAAGCAACTGCTTAGCCTTCGCAACTACCAGGATATTCCCGTTCGTTCAATTGGTAAAGGCTGGCTTATGATCGGCGGCAGTACGGCATTGCAAAAGAATGCTGGTTATTATGCAGGCGATCTGAGCGGTATTACTGCAAAGAGAGTTCCTTTCTGGTTTCAGCCATTTTATAAACCCGGGAAAAAGATTGCGCGGGAAAGAGACTGGAATAAAAAGCTTGAAGAAATTGTAGAAAAAGCTCCTGAATGGGACATTGGATTTATTGTTGGTGTACCGGCATGGATCCAGATGAGTATGGAAAAAATTATAGAGCGTTATAATCTTGATACCATACATGATATATGGCCTAATCTTGATTTTTTCGTGCATGGTGGTGTGAGTTTTGAACCCTATAAAAAAGGTTTTGAAAAACTGTTAAGCAAGCCCATCACATATATCGAAACTTATCTGGCAAGTGAGGGCTTTATTGCATACCAGGACAGGCAGTATGCGAGGGGCATGCGCCTGGTAACCAATGAACATATCTTTCTTGAATTTGTTCCTTTTGATTACAAAAATTTTGATGATACAGGCGATATAGTTCAAAACCCAAGAACATTGCTTATAAATGAAGTGGAAGAAGGGAAAGAGTACGCTTTACTCCTGAGCACCAGTGCAGGTACATGGCGTTATCTTATTGGTGATACAATAAAGTTTGTTGATAAAGAACGCGGCGAAATAGTAATAACGGGCCGCACCAAACATTTCTTAAGTCTTGTGGGAGAACATTTGAGTGTTGACAATATGAATAAGGCGATTCAAACTGTAAGTGATGAATTAAATGTGTGTATTCCAGAATATACTGTTGTAGGTAAACCTTACGGATCCTTCTTTGCGCATCACTGGTATGTTGCAAGCGATGATAATGTTAACTCCGAATTGCTGCGTCTTAAGATAGACGAAAAACTAAAAGAAGTAAATGATGATTATGCTGTAGAGCGTAAGAGTGCATTAAAAGAAATATTTCTTGACGTATTGCCTGAAGACAGGTTTATGGAGTTTATGCGTTTAAAGGGAAAAATAGGCGGCCAGCATAAGTTTCCGCGAGTACTAAAAGGCCGTATGCTGGAGGACTGGAATAAATTTTTGAAAGGGGAATTAGTGTAAATACCGCTTAAATTAGAATGTCTGCATACTTTTAGTCCCAAATACAGCAAGGTTTGCTTATACAGCGGTCCATCCGCCATCAATCATTAATGTAGTACCTGTAATAAGTGAAGCAGCAGGCGATGCCAGAAACAGTACCGCATTCGCTACATCTTTCGGTTCACCTATTCTTCCCAGCACAATTTTAGAAAGCACCTGTTTTTTTGTTTCTTCATTTGCAAGATATTCTTCGGTGCCGGGTGTAAATATAAAAGTAGGAGCAACTGCGTTTACAGTAATATTATATTTCGCCCATTCAACCGCCAGGCACCTGGTGAGATGCGATATGCCTGCTTTGGTCATACAATAAACAGATTCTGCAGGCAGCGCAATGAATCCCGCCTGTGAGCTGATATTAATAATTTTCCCAAATTTTTGTTTTATCATCATTACACCTGTTGCCTGGCTTACAAAAAAAGTTCCTTTAAGGTTAACCGCCAGCGTGTAATCAAAGTCTTTCTCTGTTACCTTTTCTATGAGGTTTTCCGGGGCTACTCCGGCGTTGTTTACCAAAATATCTATTCTTCCATAATGATTTTTTATTTTTTCTACAGCATCATGTATTTCATTTATTTTACTTACATCCATTTGCAATGGCAGTACTTTTCTTTCGAGCGCTTCTATTTCTTTTACCAGCCCATTATCTGCATGTACATCTCTCAGGCCAAGCGCAATATCCGCGCCCGATTCTGCAAGAGCAAGAGCACATGCCCTTCCTATTCCCCTGGCTGCACCGGTAATCAATGCAATTTTTCCATGAACGTTTATATCATCTGTATTTTTCATTGCTAATGAAATTTTTACTTATCCTAAATAAAATGTTTATGAGGTTAAAGTACCTAATCTTAACGATAGCAAACTGGTTTTAGATTGAAAAAATTTGTACCTTATAAAATTGCCAACATTAAAATATATTACGCTCAGCATTCTATTTTAAAAACATTATGAAAGCAACTCTAAATACGAGATCAATTTTCGCTTTCATAATTTTAATTATTGTAATT
>DATBFI010000636.1:0-10715 GCA_036558585.1 Chitinophagaceae bacterium | reverse complement strand
GCATTTACTGCGCGTGCAGCTGATCATGCAGTTAGTGAACTGAAGAAGATGAATTTGTAGTTTGCTCATGTGAAAATGTGGAGATGTGAAAATGGAAAGTCCAATAGTAAATACTTGAACTTTCAAACACTCAAACATTTGAACTTGTTGAATAAAGTCCAGAACGCACAAGGGAGTGACACAACGAAGCTTAATAGTAGTAATGCAGGCTGTCACATAATAATAAATTAAACATACACAACCTTTTTATCATGGCAGACAATGTTTATGATGCAATTGTAATTGGCTCAGGCATCAGCGGTGGCTGGGCTGCAAAAGAACTTTGCGAAAAAGGATTAAAAACAATCATGCTTGAACGTGGAAAAGATATCAAGCATATTGTTGATTACCCAAGCGCTTCGAAGGAAGCGTGGGATTTTCCGCACCGTGGTGAACGCACACAGCAAATGATAAAGGATTATCCTGTTTTAAAAAGAGATTACCCGCTTAATGAAACGAACCTCGACTGGTGGGCGAGTGATAAGGACAGTCCTTATACTGAAATAAAAAGATTTGACTGGTTTCGCGGTTACCATGTGGGGGGGCGTTCGCTAATGTGGGGACGCCAAAGTTATAGATTAAGCGATCTTGATTTTGAAGCCAATGCAAAGGAAGGTATCGCTATTGACTGGCCTGTTCGTTATAAAGACATTGCTCCATGGTATGATTATGTGGAAAAATTTGCGGGTGTCAGTGGCTCTAAAGAAGGATTGCCTCAATTGCCTGACGGGCAATTCCTGCCTCCTATGCAAATGAATTGTGTAGAGAAAGATGTGGCGGCACGTATAAAAGAGCACTACAAAGGTAACCGCACAATGATCATTGGTCGTACGGCTCATGTTACAGCGCCAATCCCTGACCGGCAGCAATGTCAATTTAGAAATAAATGTTGGGTTGGCTGTCCTTTCGGTGGTTATTTTAGTACTCAGTCGTCAACGCTTCCTGCGGCGCAAAAAACGGGTAATCTCACATTGCGTCCATGGAGTATTGTTACAAAAATTTTATACGATAAGGACAAAAAAAGGGCAACAGGTGTAGAAGTGCTGGATGCAGAAACGATGAAAACTTATGAATACAAAGCAAAAATAGTTTTTCTGAATGCATCCGCTTTAAACAGTGCATGGATATTAATGAACTCGGCTACTGATATATGGCCTGGTGGTTTAGGCAGCAGCAGCGGTGAACTGGGGCACAATGTTATGGATCATCATTTGGGTGTTGGTGCAGGTGGAGTGGTCGATGGCTATGAGGACAAATATTATTTTGGTCGTCGCGCAAATGGTATTTATATCCCACGTTATAGAAATCTTTTTGGCGACAAGCGTGATTACCTGCGTGGCTTTGGTTACCAGGGAGGTGCAGGACGTGAGGGTTGGTCAAGGGATGTTGCTGAACTTTCTATTGGTGGTGCTTATAAGGATGCCCTCACAGAACCGGGGCAATGGTCAATGGGCATGGGCGGCTTTGGAGAAACTCTTCCCTATCATGAAAATAAAATAACACTTGATAAAAATAAGAAAGATAAATGGGGCTTGAATGTATTAGCTTTTGACGTAGAGTATAAAGAAAATGAAAAGAAAATGCGTAAGGACATGCTGGCTGATGCAATTGAAATGCTTGAAGCAGCCGGTGTAAAAAATGTTAGTGGCGGTGATGGTGATGGCACTCTGGGTCGTGGCATTCATGAAATGGGCACTGCCCGCATGGGCAATGACCCCAAAACATCCGTACTTAATAAATGGAACCAGGTATGGGATGCGCCAAATGTTTTTGTAACAGATGGCGCGTTCATGACATCTGCGGCTTGTCATAACCCTTCTCTTGGTTATATGGCTTTTACCGCGCGTGCTGCCAATCACGCAGTAGAAGAGTTGAAGAAGATGAATGTATAAAGCAGCCCACAGCCTCCCGCCCGAGGCGGATGAGAATTAAAAAGCCAAAAATTTGAAACACAATAAAAATACTAAACGAGTTAAAATTCCCTCTGCCGGAGGGGTTTGGTGAGGCCTGTATGGCAGCCAATGCTTTTGATGCAATTGTTATAGGCTCCGGCATCAGTGGGGGATGGGCGGCAAAAGAATTGTGTGAGCATGGCCTTAAAACGTTGGTGCTTGAGCGAGGGCGCAATGTGGTGCATTTAAAAGATTATCCAACTGCAACAAAAGCCCCGTGGGAATTTCCTCATCGCCAGCAATTACCTCTTAGTATTACAAAAGAGAATCCTATTGTTGCCAGGTGTTATGCATTTGATGAGGCTACTGCACATTTTTTTGTAAAGGATACAGAGCATCCCTACATACAGGAGAAACCTTTTGACTGGATACGCGGTTACCAGGTAGGGGGCAAGTCAATTACCTGGGCAAGACAAACACAACGCTGGAGCAAGTATGATTTTGAGGGTCCTGCGCGGGATGGCTTCGCTGTTGACTGGCCTGTTCGTTATGAAGATCTTGCGCCGTGGTATTCATACGTGGAATTGTTTGCGGGTATCAGCGGCAATAAAGACGGGGTTGATACTTTGCCCGATGGCGAATTCCTTCCCGCATGGGAAATGACTTGCGTTGAAAAGGAGATGCAGCAAAAAATAATGAGTTCTTATAAAGATCGTTATGTGGTACAGGGTCGTTGTGCTCATTTAACCAAACCTGCCCCGGTTCACATTCAGCAGGGCCGCGGGCAATGCCAGGCACGAAGTATGTGTTATCGCGGTTGCCCGTTCGGAGGGTATTATAATTCAAACTCAACAACATTACCGTGGGCAGAAAAAACCGGAAATCTCACGCTGAAACCTTTTTCGGTGGTTCATTCAATTATTTATGATGATAAAAAGAATAAAGCAGCAGGGGTAAGAGTAATTGATGCGCAGACAAAACAGTCAACGGATTATTTTGCCAGGATAATTTTTGTAAATGCAGCATGCCTCAATACAAATCTTATTTTATTAAACTCAACATCAAATCGTTTTCCAAACGGCCTGGGAAATGACAACGGTTTACTGGGAAAGTATGTGGCCTTTCATAATTACCGGGGCACATTATCTGCTTCCTATGATGGGCCATTGGATAAATATCATTATGGCCGCAGACCCACCCAACCGATGATGCCTAACTTTAGAAATGTGCATAAACAGGAGACGGATTTTTTACGGGGGTACATGGTGTTTTATAGCGCGGCAAGGGGAAGAGGGAATTATAATGCAGGCAACTCAACTGAACAATATACAACAAGGGGAAAGAATTACGGACAGGAATTAGGCGGTGAATATAAAGACGCCTTAACAGAAGTGGGCGGTTGGTACGTATCGATGATGATGCAGGGTGAAACGATACCTAAAGAGGCCAATCATGTTCGTTTGAGTAAGGACCAAAAAGATGAATGGGGTATTCCATTACTTGTGACTTCTGTTGGCTATGACGATAATGACGAAAAATCATTGAAGGACTTTTTAACGCAGGGTGCCGAAATGCTTCATAAAGCGGGATGCAAAAACATTCAGCAGAGTGACAGCAAGCAGGCACCGGGTTTGGACATTCATGAAATGGGAGGATGCAGAATGGGAAAAGACCCGAAAACGTCTTTGCTGAATAAATGGAACCAGTTTCATAATTGCCCGAATGTGTTTGTATCAGATGGTGCATGCATGGTATCAACAAGCACACAAAACCCATCGATCACTTTTATGGCATTAACTGCAAGAGCGGCGAATCATGCAGTGGAAGAGTTAAAGAAAGGGAATATCTAAACCCATCAAACCTTCCGCCTCAGGCGGAGAGGCTTTAAAACCGTTATTAATAAAGTGAAGAACTAAAAAAATAAACGAAATCGAAAGTCCTCCCGTTGGGAGGATTTAGGAGGCTCTATGCCGGGAGATACTTTAAATATAAATTCCCGCGGAGTGGCTCAAAACACTTATGATGCTATCGTTGTTGGTTCAGGCATCAGTGGTGGATGGGCTGCAAAAGAGTTGTGTGAGCATGGTCTTAAAACACTGGTGCTGGAGAGAGGCCGCAACGTGGTGCATTTAAAAGATTATCCTACAGCAACTATGAATCCATGGGATTTCCCGCACCGTGGGCAAATGACGAGGGAATTTTTAAAAGCAAATCCTTTGATCTCCCAGGCAGCAGGTTTTGGAGAAGATACTGCACATTTTTTTATAAAAGATAATGATCACCCATACGTACAGGATAAACCATTCGAATGGATACGAGGATACCAGGTAGGAGGCAAATCAATCATCTGGGGACGTGCATGTCCGCGCTGGAGCAAATATGAATTCATCAATCCCGCAAAGTTTGGATATGGAATAGAATGGCCGATCACGTATGATGATATTTCTCCATGGTATTCACATGTTGAATTGTTTGCAGGAATTTGCGGCAATAAAGATGGATTAGAAGTAATGCCTGACGGGGAATACCTGCCGCCGTTTGAAATGAATTGCGTTGAAAGAGATGTAAAGAAAAACATCAGTGCAAAGTATAACGACCGTTTTATGATCCACGGTCGTTGGGCGCAGTTAACACGACCAACGGCATTGCATCTTCAGCAGGGGAGAGGACAATGCCAGGCAAGAGATCTTTGTATGCGTGGTTGCCCGTTTGGCGGATATTTCAGTTCTAATTCATCCACTTTGCCGTGGGCAGAGAAGACTGGTAATCTGACTATCAGGCCTTTCTCTGTTGTGCATTCAATTATTTATGATGAAAAGAAAGGTAAGGCGGTTGGTGTAAGAATAATTGATACGAATACAAAACAAACAACAGATTATTTTTCGCGTATTATTTTCATGAACGCATCCGCATTGAACACGAATTTGATTTTACTCAACTCAAAATCGAATCGTTTTCCAAACGGCTTTGGAAATGACAATGGATTGCTTGGAAAATATGTTGCGTTTCAAAATTACCGGGGTTCGGTGAATGGCGATATTGAGGGTTACCAGGACAAATATTATTTTGGCCGCAGAACGGTTGAATGCATGATGGCAAACTTTCGTAACGTGCATAAGAACGATATGGATTTTGTTGGCGGTTATATGGCATTCATGGGAGCATGGCGTGACCGCAACGCACCGGAACAAACAACTGAAACCATTGGTGCTGCATATAAAGATGCAATGAGTGAACCTGGCGGATGGCATATGTACATGTACATTCAGGGCGAAACCGTTCCGAAAGAAACAAATTATGTTGCAGCGAGCAAGGATAAAAAAGACCAGTGGGAAATTCCATTGCTTGAAATGAATGTTGGTTACGATGATAATGATGAAAAAATATTGAAAGACTTTTTTACGCAGGCTTCAGAAATGCTGGATGTAGGGGGTGTAAAAAATTTGAGGCAACACGATAATCATTGGGCGCCCGGAAGAGACATTCATGAAATGGGAGGATGCAGGATGGGCAAAGATCCTAAAACATCTTTGCTGAATGGGTGGAACCAGTTTCACAATTGCAAAAATGTTTTTGTAACCGATGGTGCATGCATGACGAGTACAGCAAATCAAAGTCCGTCAATTTTTTATATGGCATTAACGGCAAGAGCAGCGAATTATGCTGTGAGCGAGATGAAGAAAGCAAATCTCTGATGCCCTCTAAATCTCCCTAAAGGGAGACTTTAAGAAGGTACAGCAAATATTCGTGTTAGATAATATATTACTAAGGAAAGTGTAATAAACTAAAGCTTGACCTCTTCTCCTCAAGTCCGAAGGACTCCTTTTGAGAGAAGGATAAGAGGATGAGCTGAATAGCGAACCTAAACGTAAAAGAGTTCGCCTGAGGCGGAACGGAAGCCAGGAGAAAAAATAAAAAAGTTGGGTGCATAAATACAAAAAAGTATAAACAGTTTTATTTTTATAACCTATTCCCAAAAGTCCCGGATTGCGGGATTGGGGTTAAAATCAAATTTTAATTATGAACAGAAGAGACGCCTTATCACGTGTAGCGCTTTTATTAGGCGGTACAGTTGTTGGAGCAGAGGCCTTCCTGAAGGGTTGTAAGCCTGAAGCCAAGTATGGTGAAAGCCTTAAGTTTACACCTGAAGATGTTGCCTACCTCGACGAAGTGGCTGAAACAATTTTGCCCCGCACTTCCACTCCTGGTGCAAAAGATGCGAAGGTCGGCCAGTTCATGACTGTGATCGTAAATGATTGCTATGAAAAGAAAGACCAGGATACTTTTCTTTCAGGCATGCAGAAGCTTGACGAGGCAAGCAAAAAGAAAAACGGGAAGTCGTTTATGGAAAGTACACCGGAACAGCGCCACGACCTTTTGGTAGAGCTTGATAAAGAAGCGAAGGATTACCAGAAAAATAAAAAGGACGATGACCCCGCTCATTATTTTACCTTAATAAAACAATTAACGCTGTGGGGATACTTTACGTCTGAACCCGGTGCTACAAAAGCACTCCGTTATGTAGCTGTTCCGGGCAGGTATGAAGGTTGCATACCTTACAAAAAAGGTGATAAGGCCTGGGCAACTTAATAAATACGATGTAAAGCATGAGCATAAATCGGCATCCCTTTATTTTACGCCGGCGCATTGGTATACCCTTATTTGAAAAATATATTCGTGAAACAAAAAAAACTCCTGGAGAAAAAAAACTTCAGGAGTTTTAGCATTGAAGGGGTATAACAGGTTAGGCTTTACGCGTAAGTTTTATTTCCATTGTTTTAACTTCTTTTCCATCCTGCATATTGTACATTTCCACAAGCTGGTTATTGTCATCAACAAATTTCCAGGTTTGTTTTACATCTCCTTCCTTCCCGCTCATAGGATCTAACATTTTACCCGTTAGTGTAACCATTTTTGTTGCCGGGTCATACGTGCCTTCCATATGCATTGTTCCGGTACCCATATTGTCTATCCAGGTACTTTGAAAAACTTTCTTGATGTTGTCGTAGCCCAAAAGGCTGTAACCTTCAAAAGGCATCCCGTTAAAACTACCTGTATGTTTTGCTTCCTGGTAGCGCCCGCCAAGTATCATTTTATTCTCACAGCTTGTGGTCATTTTTTGCGGTGGTGCCCCTGGCGCCTGCCACATGGTTATTTCTTCATTCCATGTGCCATCCGATTTTGCAACCATCTGGTGCATTTGGCCAGGAGTCATATAATCCGTCCATTTTTGCATTTCCTCCTGTGACTGGGCAAAAATATTGGTACTGATCAATAACAGCACGAGGCTGATAAATGGTGTTATCTTTTTCATATGTGAAGTTTTGGATAAAATACAACATCCGCTGTTCAAATGCAAGAGCAAATCCAAATTTTTATTTGTTATTATTGTTTGCGATGTTGCACGGAGGAAAGTGCATCAATGTATTGTTGAATGTAAAGATCTTTCTGCTTTAGTTTATACTGCATAATAAAACGTGGATGTGAAACAGCCTTAATTGCTTTAAACCATTTATGCTTATCATTCAATAGTCCAAGGTATTTCAGGTTTTCCCCTTCCCCGATGCAAAAACAAACATCATTATATAATCCCCACGATAATTGCCTGTCGATACAATCAATTACAAATGGTTCAATAAGTTGCTTCAATATTTTGTCATCATAATAATTTAAATTCTTTCCATCTTTTAAAAAACCCAAAGGACTTATTGCAGAGATATAAAACTGACCATAAAATTTTTCCGCTCCTCCGTAAGCTTCTATCATTAAATAAATAAAAACAGAAGACAATTCCTGTTTCTTTTGAAATTCATTTTTAATATCACAAATTTTTTCAAGTCTTATC
Organism: Chitinophagaceae bacterium; assembly: GCA_036558585.1. GTDB lineage: Bacteria > Bacteroidota > Bacteroidia > Chitinophagales > Chitinophagaceae > DATBFI01. The sequence continues at coordinate 2,939 of DATBFI010000636.1, read as the reverse complement.
GGGTCAGTAAAAGGAATACCGGTAACGCCTCCGCCAAAACGCCCGGGATTGATGCCCAGCATTAAATGTCTTGGATTATTATCAGAATAAAACTTTTTGTAGAAGGAGGTACATGCGCTTTGTATTGTTACATCCTTGTGTACATCCATTACGCCGACATTTTCGGGCAGCTTAAATGGCAACCGGAGATGAAATAGAAAATCAAGTATCTTATCGGCTAATGTTTTCATGAAGCAAATATCAACTTCCTATCCATTCTTTGAAGGCGGCAACTGTTTCATTGCTGATAATTACTTCTTCGTTGGCAGCAGGTACTAATTCTACCAACAATTTGCCCTTGCCGTGTAGCTTCATTTTCTTTACAGCGTTGATATTGGCGATATATTTTCTGTTGATGCGAAAAAATTGTGAGGGTATCAATTCTTTTTCTATATCTGACAATGATTTATCAAGTATAAATTTTTGGTTGTTGTTATCAACCATGCAAACAAGCTTATGTGTGGCATAACAATAGGCAATATCTTCTGTTTTAACAGCGATCAGATCGGAGCCGCGTTTCACCAAATATCTTTTTTTGTATTTGCTTTGGGGTTGCTGATTGTATTGCAGCAGTTGTTTTAAGTTAACTGAAAAATGCTGTTTTAGTTTTTCGTATTTCTTTAATGCCGCTTCCAGTTTATCCAGTTTAACCGGCTTGAGCAAATAATCAATACTGTTGTGTTCAAAAGCTTCCTGCCAATAATCATCATAAGCTGTAGTGAAAATAATTGGACATTCAATATTGCATGATTCAAATATTTTAAAAGAAAGTCCATCTGTTAATTCAATATCCATAAATATCAAATCCGGCTGAGTATTTTGTTTAAACCATGCAACGGCTGCAGCAACGCTATTCAGAATGACATCTACGCGTATTGAAGAAGTACTCTGTTGCAATGCATACAGTAACTTTTCCACTGCCGGCTTTTCGTCTTCGATAATGGCAATAGTCATATTAATTTTTGTTTATAGTATAAGTTTTACGTGATCTTCAACACCGGTAAGATTACCATAAAATCTTTATCATTTTTCTCAACAACAATCTCGTTATTCGTGATAAGCTTATAACGCTCATTCAAATTTGGTAAACCAATTTTTGAGGATGCCTTTCGCAACGTTTTTCTTTTTACTTCATTTCGAACCATCAATTCATTGTTTTTTAGTTCAATGTTAATAATCAAAGGTGATGCATCAGAAAACTCATTGTGCTTGATCGCATTCTCAAGAAGTATCTGCAATGATATCGGAGGTATCAGGTATTCATTCAGTGACTGCTTATCAATAACCACATTCATTTGCACGGCTTTTTCAAAGCGTATTTTGAGTAATGAAAAATAATCGTGCAAAAAATTTATTTCTTCATGCAGCAATACAAGATCTCTTGATTTATTTTGCAAAATATAACGGTATATATCAGCCAGTGATTCATTGAATTGTTTTGCTTTTTCAGTATTATTTTCAATCAGGTGAGATAATGTATTGAGCGAGTTGAAAATAAAATGCGGATCGATCTGGCTTTTTAAAGCTTCGAGTTCTGCCTCAGCCTTAGCTCTTTCCAGTTGCTCTTTTTTTATCTTCTCACTCTCGGCCTCCTTAACAAGAAACACAGTTTCATATACGTGAACAATAAACAACACGCAAATAAGGATGATCAGTGCAGATAAGTAAACAACATTCCAGTCAACATTGCCTTTTGCAAAAATATGATACCAGCCTACCAGCAATAAAACACTTATCGGAACAGTATAAAAAGGTATTACCAGCAGCAATGCCAGTATCTTACGAACAGGCTTGTTAAACCAGTCAAAGTACGAACGCAATGTGAACAACAGGTATCGGTTACCTTCCCATATTACAAAAGCAATAGCGATCGTGTATAAATAACCAAGCTTTAATTGCCATAAGCCGTAACTCTTGCTATTAATCATGCCGGTAATGATGGGAATAATAATCCCGAAGAAAGGAATAAGAATAACCCTGAACCCAATGTCATTCAGTTTCTCTTTTGCAGTTTGCTTTGTCGGCACTATGTTAGGGTTTGTCTGCATTTTTTCCGGCTTTATTCTCCAGGTGTTGCAATTGTAAAGTTTAGAAATTAGTTTAGAACTACCATCATTTTAAAATCATAAATCAATCTTGTATGGACCCGCATATTAACTGGCTTGCCGTATTGGTGGCAGGCATTTCATCTTTTGTTGCAGGCGGCATCTGGTATTCGCCCGGCTTATTTGGCAAGGCGTGGATGAAAGAAAACAACCTGACAGAAGAAAATATCAAAAAAGGTAACAAAGGAAAGATTTTTGGATTCACGGCAATCTTCTCTCTTATAATGGCAGCCAATCTTGCCATGTTTCTTGCGGTGCCCTCTACTTGTCCGCCGGAATGTGCACCACCTCCTGATATTACCTGGGGCGCTACTGCAGGTTTCCTGGCAGGCATCTGGACATTTTGTGCCATCGCCATCCACAGCTTGTTTGAATTAAAAAGCTGGCGTCTTATCTTTATAAACGGCGGTTATAGTGTTGTTGCATTAACATTAATGGGTGCGATTATTGGTTTGTGGAGATAGAACTACCGGTTTGAATGTTTGATTGTTCCAAAGTTGCAGTTTAAAAAAATTTATAAAACACCCGAACGCACGAACTTTTCAAACATTCAAACACTCAAATATTCAAACACTCAAACATTTAAAACTAAATTTAAAAACAATTGCTTATGACTTTTACAAATGCTATCAGTTGGTTTGAGATACCTGCTGATGATTTAGACAGAGCGCAAAAATTTTATGAAGCGATTTTTGACATTAAATTGGTCCCGCTTGACATGCCTCAACTTAAAATGCGCATGTTTCCTGTTGAAAGCCCTATGAATATCGGAGGTGCATTATGCCATGCACCCGG
>DATBFI010000635.1:0-6908 GCA_036558585.1 Chitinophagaceae bacterium | reverse complement strand
AGACCTAACTCAACAGAACCAAACGAAAGACAATACAATTTCTTCACTAACTAAAGACAATAATAATTTAAAAACAGAACTATCAAGCATAAAAAGTCAGACTGCAAATCAGAGATTATTTTTGTTCATCGTTATTGCAATTTGTGTGTTTCTTGCATACAAACTTCTTGCTGACAAATAAAGCCTGCATACAACAAATGTATTGTCAAAAGCGGGGCTGGACGTTGTTAGCATCAGCAGTTGTTTCGCTAATCAACTTCAGTTATCGGGGCGACGGAATTCTAATCAGCAACAAATGTTATCTTCAACAATAAAACAAACATCAACTTCGGTATCGGCGTGACGGAATGCTAATATCCTGCCATCGCAAATACCGAACGTTGCCCGCAACCCTTTTCAAGACACCAAAACTAATGTCAATGAAATTTAAAAAATTATTCCCTAAACAAATTTCATCGCTCTTCATACTAACAATACTAACTACCCATTCTATTGCGCAAAATGAATTTTTATCGTTAACAAAAGAACAAGCACTGCAAGATCTACATTGGCTAAGGTTTTCATTAGAGTACGTGCATCCAAGATTATATAAATACGATGATAAGAAAACTGTTGATGCAAGATTTGACAATCTTGAAAAAGCGATTAGTAATAAAATATCAGGGTTAGATTTTCTGGCGCTAATCACGAGGTTTAATGCTACAGTTCATTGCGGGCATTTGTATACTATTCCGCAGCAAGAACTAAGCAAAGAAGTTTTAGAAAAGATGGTGCTGCCATTTTATATAAAAGTTTCGGATGGGAAATTTTATCTTTTTAATGATTGCAGTAATTTTTCAATTCCAGATGGTTCACGAATTCTATCTATAAATGGGAAAAGTGACAGTAGCATACTGAGCGCAATGCTTCCTGGAATAGCTGCTGATGGATATATTGAGACAAGAAGAATGCAATTGCTCCAACGATATTTTTTCTATGCCTTTCAAGGTTTTGATTTGTATTACTACCTTTTTGTTGATAGAAGTAATACTTTCAAAATTGATTATATAACGTTTGCCACAAATCAAAAAAAGACAATTATTGTAAAAGGTATATCGTCTGAAGAAAGAAAGAAAATTTTATTAAATAGATATAATATTGATGAAGAAATTTGGTTTAAAACTCCATCACCCAAATTTGAATTTGACACCAACAGGAACTTTGCAGTATTAACAATTTCCCGCTCGTTTTATAATAAACAAATTGACCCACCTTTTGATTCATTGTTATCGTTTGCATTCAAAACTATTGAAGGGAAAAAAATAGATAATCTAATTCTTGATATGCGAAACAACGAAGGTGGTGATGAAAGTCAGCAAATAACGCTGATGTCTTATTTGTATGATAAACCTTTCAAGTTATATCAGAACATTTATTTAAGTCATTTAGATTTTCGTCCATTAAAACCTGTTATTGTGGAGAGAGATACATCCACCCTTTTATTTAATAACGATGATGAGTACATGAGGAAGATAAACGATAATTTATGGATTAATAATTCTGATTATAGCGACAACCTGCAGCTAAAAGAACCTAACACGAATGTTTTTAAGGGTAAGTTGTATGTATTAATGAATGGAGCTTGCTTTTCAAGTGCAGCCGACTTGATTTCAGACTTAAAGAAAACTACAGATCCCGTTTTTATCGGTGAAGAAAGCGGAGGAACATTTGAGGGACCGACAGGTGGCGATGACATCGTTATACAGCTGCCCAATAGCAAAATTATGGTTAGGATTTCTCCTAACATACAAATAGGATATATGTATCAGAAACATCCGGTTGGAAGAGGTGTCTTACCAACTTATCCGATAAATTACACCATAAAAGATTTGGTGCAGCATAAAGATTTAGAAATGGAATTTGCTAAACAGTTAATTCAAAATTCACAAAATAAATAGGGCAGCAGGCAACATGTGCATTTGTAAAAGCATGGCGGACAAACTGCACTTGTTCAGCAGTAATTCTTATCATCTTTTATTCTCGTCAGACATTACCCTATTGAACATTTGTAATTATCTTCAACGCCAGTTTTTTAAATTAAGCATTTGAACCAGCTGACCAATCGCTATTGCCATGCCTTCACAAATGCTTCAACGTTAGCGGTAATGTATATAGACACTTCACTTATCTGACAATAAAGATGTAAAATGATAAAGACATAAATATTATTAATAAAAAAAATTAAAACAATGCAAGCACAAATTATCACTTATCAATTAAACGATATTTCACAAGCGGAATATCTTAAGCAAATGGTTGAGCCGGATGCACCTATTTTAGCGAATGTAAAAGGTCTTATTTCAAAGGTTTGGTTAGCAGACAAAGAAAAAAACTCTTTTGGAGGGTTTTATTTATGGGAAAGCAAAACAGATATGGAAGAGTTTATGCACTCTGACCTTGTAAAGGCAGTGGTGAGCAGACCATTTGTAAAAAATGTATCTTCAGTAGACTACGAAGTAAATGAAAAGGCATCTTTAATAACTCGTGGATTGAAATAAAAGCAGTTTTTTACAGAATTGCCGATGCACTACCGCTAACATGGTATTGCCAAAATGGGGCTGGACGTTGTTAGCTCCAGCAGTTGTTTCGCTAATCATCTTCAATTATCAGGTCGACGGAATTCTATTAAACATTAGTTCTTACCTTCAACTTTTAAATCGTTAAAGAACTTAATAATGTTTTTCAAAAAATTTTGAAAGAATACACCGAAGACACGGCGTTTATCAAGAACTTAAAAGCGGCACAGAGGATTTGGGTTCAGTTTCATGATGCAGAAATGAAGGCTAAATATCCTGACAGGGAAGACGCATATTATGGAAGTGTTCAACCTATGTGCTGGTATTCATATAAGACTGAACTGACAGAAGAAAGAACAAAAAAATTAAAAATTTGGGTGACAGGAATTGAAGAAGGTGATGTTTGTTCCGGTTCAGTTAAAACAAAAGATTGACAATTTATAAAGACAAAACCAGCAGCTAACAAAAGTCACTGTTGTACAACAATAAAATTGAAAAATCACAGAAATTTCGGTTAAATAGATGCTTTTGTTGAAGGTGTTGTATTTGATTTAAAATGAGTGACAGGAGCATCTTTGAAAAATGCACAAATGCCTCCTGTACTTGGCATCACCATTGAGTTGCATTTGTGATAATAAATTTCGTCCGGTTCTTAAGATTATAACATGCTGCTGCCATTATCAGTGTTTTATTTGCTGCGGCAAGTCCTCATGAATTAATTCAGCTGCCCGCGACAAAGGCAGTATCCCTGACTCATGTCCAATCTTAAAATTGCAGCATATATGCAGCATCAGTAATCTCAAATAAGTCTATACAAGAGCAGCATCAGTATATACCGTTTAGATAAAACACATAAATTATTGTTATCATCGTGCTGATTTGTTGTAATATTGATTTTTATTTTTTGCTAACGTCAGTTGCTTAACCGAATGATTTTTTAGTTCCGTCCCTTTGAAGTATTTCGGCTTCTATAATCCACAGGTCTAAACACCCATGCAAGACAACGACTGCTTGTATGTTCTAAGACCAGTTAATACATTAATTATCGTATCGTTAACCCACATCTTTATGGTGTAGGAGATAATTTTTTATTAAACCACATATCAAAACCAAGGCCATGAAAAAAGCACCACACTTTGTTCTGCGAACATGCTGGCAAATTTTGCTATTGTTATTCATGAATCTCGCGGCATTTTCCCAGGCACGTACAATTAAAGGCAAAGTAACCGATTCAACGAATGCTCCTCTTTCAAATGTTTCTGTGCAGGTCAAAGGAACCAACACAGGAACCACAACGGATCTGAGTGGCTCCTTCACGTTATCTGTTCCCTCTTCCACATCTGTTCTCATTTTTACATTTACCGGAATGCAAAGAGAAGAAGTAACAGTAGCCGACCAGACTACTATAAATGTTCAGCTTAAAGCAGCAATGGGAACATTAAATGAAGTAGTTGTGATTGGTTATGGTACTGTTAGAAAATCAGATCTTACCGGTGCGGTGGCAACCGTTAAAGGCGACCAGTTGATGGATAAGCCTGCTGCCAACGTTTCGCAGGCATTGCAGGGAAAAGTTGCAGGTGTTGATGTTAGCATCAACAGCAATGCTCCCGGTGCCGCAGCAAAAGTTCGCATTCGTGGTATCGGCTCAATTAACTCAAACATAGATCCGCTATACGTAGTAGATGGCGTGATCGGTGTTGATGGCAATTCCATTAATCCTAACGACATTGCTTCTTTGGAAGTATTGAAAGATGCTTCCTCTACTGCCATCTTTGGCGCCCGTGGTGCTAATGGGGTAATCATCATTACCACAAAACGTGGAAGAAAGGGCGGTAGCACTGTTTCCTATGATGGCAATATTAATATGGTAGATCTCTATCGGCATTTGCCAACATTAAATTCCGACGAGTTTATACAGGTGTATAACCTGTCTTACGCCAATGGTGCGAAATGGGACCCGAACGGTGCAGTACAAACGCCGCCAATGGAACTGAATCATGAAAATTTCCCATTGCTATTTGATCAGAACGACAAGCCGTTGTATAATACCAACTGGGAAGATGAAACCTACAAACCGGCCTTCTCCCAGAGCCACCAGCTTAATTTCCAGGGTGGCGGCGATAAATCGTTGTACAGCCTTTCATTCGGGTATCTTAACCAGGACGGTTTGATGATCGAGTCATGGTTCAAGCGTTATTCTGCAAGGCTCACATTGGACAATGATGTTAACAACTGGCTGAAAGTAGGTGGTAATATCAATATCATCAAAAGTACCCAGCGTGTTGTATCAGACGCCAATGGCGCATTAAATGTTCCAAGAATGGTGACAGAAGAAGTGCCTATTGTTCCGGTAAAATATCCTGATGGTAGCTGGGCGGGTAATAATGATATTGCAGGCCTCGAAGGCGGCCCCAACCCTGTAAACATTGCTACCAACAGGTATACTATCAATAACAATATGCAGATGCTGGGAGATATTTACCTGTTATTCCATGTAACGAAAGATCTTGACTTTAAAACAGACTTTGGGTACAACGTAAACTCCCAAAAGAATAATTTTTATTCGTCACAAAACCTGCCGCATCTTTCACAAGACCAGGGTGGTGTAGCTAATATCAATGCGTATTCTACTTATTACTGGCAATCTGAAAATTATCTTACTTACAACAAAACCTTCAACAAGAACCAAAGGCTTACAGCACTGTTGGGTGTTTCGTTCCAAAAATACAATAATGAAAGAGTACGTTCGGAAACACAAAATTTCATCGACGATATTTTCCAGTGGCATTACCAGCAGGCCGGTTCTGTAAGAAGCGCAAACGAATCCCAGGATTATCAGTGGACAATGAACTCTTACTTTGCGCGTGCTACTTATGATATAGCCGGTAAATATTTCTTTACAGCCACAGGCAGGTATGATGGCTCTTCTAAATTTGGTGAGAACAACAAATATGCATTCTTCCCTTCAGTAGGTGGTGCATGGCGTTTGTCTGAAGAAGATTTTCTTAGAAACAGTAGTTCTATCTCCAACTTAAAACTACGTGCGAGTTATGGTATTTCCGGCAACCAGGAGATCGGCCAGTATCTTTCAATACCACAGATACAGCCAAACTCTACTGTGTTGAACGGCGCATTGCAATCAACATTGTTACCGAGCTATATCGGCAATCCTGATCTTAAGTGGGAAAGATCATTGCAATTTGATGCAGGCCTTGAACTAGGGCTTTTTGCCAACCGTGTGAATCTTAATCTCGACTTTTATACACGTGATACAAAAGACCTTTTATTACAGGCACCTATTCCATGGTCTGCCGGTCTGGTGAACGCAAACGTGTATCGCAATGTCGGTTCTGTAAGAAATACCGGTATTGAAGTAAACCTAAATACCGTTAATATACGGAGCAGGAATTTTACATGGACCACCAATTTCATTTTTACTACCAATAAAAATAAAGTGCTGAAATTGAATGAGGGCAATGCAGATATCTTCCCTGGCCCCAACTTCCTCGGTCAGAACTTTGTAATAAGGGTAGGGGAACCCATTGGTTCTTTTTATGGCATGACACGTTTAGGTACCTATAGTGATAAGGAAGGTGATTTGGCTGCTGCACATGGCCTGAAAGTAGGCGACAGGAAATATATATACAATCCAGATGGCAGCAATTATTACAGTATTATCGGCCAGGCTTATCCAAAGTGGACAGGCACATTCAGCAGTACAATCAACTACAAAAACTGGGACTTCTCTTTTGATATTCGTTTTGTAGAAGGTGTTAATACAGCCGCAAACTTTAAGCACTCAAGTGAAGACAGGCAAACCATTGCCAACAGCCTTAAAACTGTGTTAGATGCGTGGACACCCGAAAATCAAAACACCATGATTTCACAGGTGCGTAATTATAAATATGCACAGGATTCTCATTTTGATACATGGTGGGTAGAAGACGGTTCTTTCATCCGCGGGCAAAACTTTGTACTGGGTTATACAGTGCCTACATCTTCATCAAAAGCGAAGATCCAGAATCTTCGTTTTTATGCAAGCGTGCAGAATCTTTTCATTATTACAGATTATACCGGTTACGATCCTGAAGTTGACACTTTCAATTCAGGATATGGTGCCAACGCCTCTTTCTCTCAGAATCTTGACTTTTTTGCCTATCCGCGTCCGCGCACATGGAACCTGGGCGTATCACTGGTATTTTGATGTTATACCTAAAAATATCTAATCAAAACAATTAATGATTTAAATAATTTAAGATGAAATCAACAAAAAATATACTGGTAGCAATAGCTATATTGTTTACCTGTTCCTGTACTAAATTTCTGGAGGAAAAGCCGACCAACTTTTTAACT
>DATBFI010000634.1:0-12847 GCA_036558585.1 Chitinophagaceae bacterium | reverse complement strand
GTTCAAAGAATTTGGTGGCTGTGTCTTCAAAAGATATATCATGCATTGCAATTTCAATTGCCATATCCATGAGGTTCAATGCATACATTCCCATCCAACTTGTGCCATCAGCCTGTTCGAGTTCCATTTCGCTATGCAGTTGAATGCTGCGATTGAACACACCTATATTGTCAAGTCCAAGAAATCCTCCTTCAAAAATGTTGTTGCCATTTGGGTCTTTCCTGTTGATCCACCACGTGAAATTGATAATTTGTTTTTGAAAAATTCGTTTCAGAAAAGCAACATCTCCTTTACCTGTTTTCTTTTTTTCTATATGATATACCTGCAAAGTGGCCCATGCATGTACGGGCGGATTTACATCACTAAAGTTCCATTCATAAGCCGGCAACTGTCCATCCGGTTTCATGTACCATTCGCGCATAATTAAAATAAGCTGATGTTTTGCAAATGAGGGATCGATCATAGCCATGGAGATGGCATGAAAAGCAAGATCCCATGCAGCATACCAGGGATATTCCCATTTATCCGGCATTAATATAATATCCTGGTTTTTTAAATGAAGCCATTCGTGATTACGGCCATGCCTTCGCTGATCACTTAGCGGAGCAATACTGTCGCTGGTTGATATCCATCTTTCCACATCATAATGATAATATTGTTTGCTCCAGAGCAAGCCGGCCAATGCACGACGTTGTATATTTTTAAGATCTTCCGAAATATTTTGTGGCAGTGTTTCTGAATAAAATTCATCGGCCTCGCGCTTTCGTTGAATAAAAATATTACTGAAGCCTTTTGGAAAGGGCACATCCATCAGCACATCACTTAATCTTAAGTAAAGTATTTTGCTGCTGCCTCCGGGAATTTTAAAATGATATACAGGCGAAAATTTAGTTCCTGATTTTTTTCTTCGCAGTTCATTGACATTTTCCTGATGAATTATCGCATCATGAAAAGCATCTTTTACAAAAGGCGTTACATTAGGTTTACCAAAAAGTTTTTCATTGTTTGTTTCATTTTCTGTAAAGAAGTAATCATGTGCCCTCACGAAATAAAGATAATACTGCCCCAGTCTTTCATGTGTTGCCTTTACTGTGTTTTCGTTTATAAATTTTATAACAGGTTTTTTATCAATACCACCAAAATGCCAGCGATTATAAAACCACAATGTTGGCAAAACTGTAATAGGTGCTGTAGTCTTACCACGATTAATAATTTCTATCTTAATTCCGATATCCCGCTTATTGTATTTTGCATAGGTTACATAAACATCAAAATATCTATTGTCATCGAAAACACCTGTATCCAAGATTTCATACTCAGGTTCGTTTTTTGAACGTTTGCGGTTTTCCTCTATAATTTGGTGATATGGAAATTCCTGTTGTGGGTATTTATACAGGAACTCCATGTAATAATGTGAGGGAAGATTATCTAAATAATAATAAAGTTCTTTTACATCTTCACCATGATTGCCCTGGTAGTTACCGAGACCAAACAATCTTTCTTTCAGAATAGAATCTTTTCCGTTCCAGAGTGCAATAGCAAAACAAAGGTTTTGAAAAAAATCTGAAATGCCTGCAAGTCCGTCTTCGCCCCACAGGTATGCCCGGCTGTGGGCATGGCTGAATGGAAAATAATTCCACGCATCACTGTTCTCACTATAATCTTCGCGTACTGTTCCCCATTGTCTTTCTGAGATATATGGTCCCCACTGTTCTAAGGGAATTTTTTTTGTTGCGTTTACTTGTAATCGTTGTTGTTCTGCATTCATACTACTGTCATTCGTCATAATGAGAAAAGCATTGCAAACATTTGCTTTTCATTTGACAAATCAATCTTTCTTTGCGCGATGAAATTACTACTATCCATTCATTTTACAGAGTATGATTTTGAGATTTTATTTTCAGACTGCTTTTTAATGGATTCTTTTGGAATGTTTTCAGGTATAAGTTGCAAGCACGGGTAGCGAGTACAATTGTTGAATCATTCCCTCACATGTGGAATATAATTCCTGGAGTTAATATAAGTGATCATATAAATGTCTAAACCAGGCTCTTTACATATAATTCAATTTATTTATCAGCAACTTATTATTCAGAACAGCTGGTTTAATATCTCATGCTTTTGTTTTTTTCTTCAAAAATTATTTAAGAGAATAAATGCGCTTCAAAAAACTTTTGGAAGTAAATTTTACAGAGAAAAATTTTGCATACCAGCAGTAATCGATAGTTGGCATAATTTATGAATCATTTACCATGTTAATAGTCCGTTTAACCTAAAAAAGCAAACCTATGTTACGTTGGACAATTATTTTCCTAGTCATCGCGATAATAGCAGCGATATTTGGATTCGGCGGTATTGCCGCATCAGCAGCAGGCGTAGCCAAAGTATTATTTTTTATTTTTATTGTATTATTCCTGCTTTCTCTTATCGGAGGAAGACGGAGCATTTAAAAACAGGCTAATTATTTTCTTGTAGCCGGGAGGATAACTTTCGGCTATAAGTATTTATCGCCCTTATTGCGTTTTACTTCGGCAACATATTCTTTTATTTGTTGCTCTTTGTCTTTTTTGCAAATGAGCAGTACGTCGTCTGTATCTATAATAATAAAATCGTCGAGCCCTTCTAAAACAAGTAATTTTTTATGCGGAGCAGATACCATACACCTTGTAGCATCAATAATCATAACGTTATCTCCCGCTACAGCGTTTCCTAAATAATCTTTTTCAAGGTTTTCATAAGCACTGTTCCATGTACCCAGGTCGCTCCAGCCAAAAGAAGATGGGATAACATATACATTATTTGCCTTTTCCATTACTGCATAATCAACAGAAATATTGGTACACAAAGGATATATTTGTTCTAAGGCATTCTGTTCTTCCGGTGTATTAAAATATTGCCGGCCTGCATAAAACAACTCAAACATTTCTGGTTGGTACTGTTCAAATGCTTTTATAAAATCAGATACCTGCCATATAAAAATGCCGGCATTCCATAAAAAATCACCACTGGCAATAAAAGTGCGTGCAAGTTCTATATTAGGTTTTTCAGTAAAGGTTTTTACTTTAAAAATATTATCCGCCGCCGCAACAGGTTCGTGCTGTATATACCCATACCCGGTATTTGGATAAGTAGGTGTTATTCCAAGTGTAACAAAAGCCTTTTTATGTGTTACAAACTCCAGTGCTTTTAATACTACTTTTTCAAACTCACTATTGTCCAGGACCAAATGGTCACTGGGTGCTACAATTAAAGACGCGTCAGGATCTTTTTGAATTAATTTAAAGGCAATATAAGCAATACAGGGTGCTGTATTTTTACGACTTGGCTCTGAAAGAATATTAGAAGGATCTATTTCGGGCAACTGTTCCTGCACAATACTTATATATTCATCAACTGTGATGACATAAATATTTTCTTTAGGAAGGAAAGATGTATATCGCTCAAATGTAGACTGAATAAGCGTTTTACCAGTATTCAAAATATCGAGAAATTGTTTTGGGTATGACGTTCGACTCTGTGGCCAAAATCTGCTTCCTATACCACCCGCTAAAATGGCTACGTAATAATTTTTATTCATTCTTACATTGCTTTAAAAAATTCCTTCCCTTATTAAATCATGCAAATGTATGATACCAAGATAAATGCTGTTTGAATCAACAATTATCAACTGGTTTATATCAAATTGCTTAAGCATTTCAAAAGCCTCAACAGCAAGGAGCTCGGGCGAAATTGTTTTAGGACTATGCGTTGTAATGTCTCTTGCCTTTATGATACTTACATCACTTGTTCTCTCGAGCATTCTTCGCACATCTCCATCAGTAATAATACCAATTACCTTGTTTGTTTTATTAACAACAGCGGTAGCACCAAGCCTGCCTTTAGTTATTTCAAGTATCACATCTTTCAGCGTGGTTTCCGGTAACACAAAAGGCTTTTCATTTAATTTATATACATCATCAACTTTCAAATACAATCTTTTACCGAGATTACCACCGGGATGATAACGGGCAAAATCTTTGCCCGTAAATTCATTGAGTTCCATCAGGCAAACTGCCAACGCATCTCCCATCACCATCTGTGCAGTAGTACTGGTAGTTGGCGCGAGATTATTGGGACAAGCTTCTTTTTGAACTGTTGTGTTTAAAAAAAAATTTGCCTCTCTTGCCAACGGAGAATTTTGATTACCACAGATGCCAATCAAAATATTGCCAAAGCTTTTTATCAGAGGTAAGAGTACTTTAATCTCAGGGCTTTCTCCACTTTTACTGATAATTATTACCACATCATCTTTTTGAACCATTCCAATATCTCCATGTATGGCATCCGCAGCATGCATAAATAATGCCGGAGTACCAGTGGAATTAAGCGTAGCTACAATTTTTTGTCCAACTATTGCACTTTTCCCAACTCCTGTAACAACAACACGCCCTTTAGAACTATGAATTGTTTGCACAGCTTTTTCAAAACTCTCATCTATAAATTTTTTTAAACCTTCAATCGATTCTGCTTCCAACTGCAATGTTTGCAGAGCAGCATTTTTTATCTGCTTGTTCATCGGCGCAAAGGTAAACTTTAACAACAATGGATTTTTTATTAAAGATTTGAGAGTTAACTTCGCTGTTGCTGCTAAAATTCATAACCCCTTATTTCAGCTATGAATGAAGGCCGGATCCCAGTTAAATTTTAATCAATGTTTCAGGGCAAAATGCAGTATCTTATAAGATTATTTTAAAAATACTTCTTAAAGGGAAGGGAATATTTGTGAACAATGGGCACCATTACTAAAAGAACAACAAAAAAAATTACCAAACCAACTACATTAAAAAAACCATCCGTAAAAAGGTCCGATGATTTAGAACATAGCCACGATATACATGGCGGCCTCCAAATACATTTTGGCTTCGAGCAATTTAAGGGTGGCCAGGAAGAAGCAATCAACAGTTTATTAAGTGGACATGATACATTCGTGATTATGCCTACAGGCGGCGGCAAGAGTTTATGCTATCAATTGCCTGCCATGATCATGGATGGTTGTGCAATTATTGTGAGCCCACTGATTGCACTAATGAAAAACCAGGTTGATCTTGTGCGAAGCTATAGCGAAAAAGATAACGTGGCGCACTTCTTAAATTCTTCACTAAATAAAGCACAGATCAAGGAAGTAAAAGACGACTTACTTACAGGTAAAACGAAATTATTGTATGTAGCTCCCGAGACTCTCACCAAGCAGGAAAATCTTGATTTTTTCAGTGACCTGAAGATCTCATTTTTTGCAGTTGATGAAGCACATTGTATTTCGGAGTGGGGGCATGATTTCAGGCCTGAATACAGGAGGCTGCGTGAGATGATGGATATCATCAACCCTGACATTCCTGTAGTTGCATTAACAGCTACTGCCACACCAAAAGTGCAAAGTGATATTGTAAAAAATCTTGGATTACGCAATCCAAATATCTACATCTCATCTTTCAACAGATCTAATCTTTATTACGAAATTCAACCCAAAATAAAAAAGGATCAGACAGTAAAAAGTATCGTTCGCTTTATTTCCCAAAACATGGGTAAAAGCGGTATTATTTACACGCTTAACCGTAAAACAACAGAAGAACTTGCAGAGTTGCTTGTTGCAAATAATATTAAGGCAGTGGCGTATCATGCCGGTCTTGATTCCAAATTAAGAGCTGAACGCCAGGATATGTTTCTGAATGAGGACGTGCAGGTAATAGTAGCTACTATTGCATTTGGTATGGGCATAGATAAACCCGACATCAGGTTTGTAATTCATTACAACATTCCTAAATCAATTGAAAATTATTACCAGGAAACAGGTCGTGCCGGCAGGGATGGTTTGGAAGGGAAATGCATACTATATTATTCACATAAAGATGTTTCCAAGCTTGAACACCTGATGCGCGATAAGCCTCTTAGCGAAAGAGAGATCGGTGCGCAACTGATAAATGAAACGGTAGCTTTTGCAGAGAGTTCCGTGTGCCGCCGAAAAATATTGCTCCATTATTTTGGTGAACATTTGGAGTCCGATAATTGTGGCAATTGTGATAACTGTTTACATCCCAAAGAAAAAATAGAAGCAAGGGACGAAGCTGCCAAAGTTTTGAAAGTAATAAAAGCTTTGGATGAGCGCTTCCCTGCCGAATATGTGGTAAACATTATAATGGGTAAACTTACACCCCAGATAATGATGTTCCGCCACCAGGGGCTGGATGTGTTTGGGATTGGAAAAGAAGAAAAAGATGAACATTTCTGGAATAGCCTTATACGACAGATGCTGCTTGAAAATCTTATCCGCAAGGATATCGAGGAATATGGTTTGCTAAAGTTTACTGAAAAGGGTACGAAGTTTTTGAAAAAACCATCTTCGTTTAAAATTGTTCTTAATAATTTATTTGAGGATGCAAATGAAGATGATGATGAAGGTGAAGGTTCTTCTGCAGGTGCCGCCGCTGATGAAAGATTATTTGAAATGCTGAAAGACCTTCGTCATAAAGAGGCAAAGAAAAAAGGATTACCGCCGTTTGTTGTATTTCTTGAATCTTCTCTGCAGGATATGGCTACTATGTATCCAACTACTATGCAGGAACTGGAAAAATGCCAGGGCGTGAGCCGTGGAAAAGCTACAAAATTTGGTAAACCTTTTGTCGAACTGATTGCAAAATATGTTGAAGAAAATGAGATTGAAAAGCCCGATGATTTTGTAATGAAAACTGTTGCCAATAAGAGCAGCAATAAAATTTATATCATTCAGAATGTTGACAAAAAAATTCCGCTTGAAACCATAGCCCGCAACAAAGACCTGCGCCTGGACGCATTACTTGAAGAAATGGAAACCATTGTAGCAAGTGGCACCAAGCTTAACCTTAGTTATGCAATTGATGATATGCTTGATGAGGACGAACAGGACGAAATAATTGATTATTTCAAGAGTTGTGAAACGTCGTCTTTGCAAGTAGCCCAGGAAGAGCTTGGCAACAGTGGTTATGATTGGGAGCAGCTGAAAATTATGCGCATCAAATTTTTAAGTGAATACGGAAACTAAAAATAATAATTCTAAATTTTTATTACCCGTTTACGCATGTGAACGGGTTTTTTTTGAATACACAAACAAGGTAGAATAAATATAATCACTAATCTTCGAGGGCCCAGGCATATCTATTCCTAACAAACATTTGCTTCCTTGTTAACCAAACTTTTATAAAAAATATCACTGCTGTATTTAAACATTAATTATTTTTACTGCTTCAAACAATTATTGTATAACAATTTCATCTTGAACTGAAGTTGAAAAAGAACACAACACATAATAATCTCCACGCTTTCCATCCTTCACTGATGGGTGTTGTTTCTATTTGTAATCCTTTCTTTTTCCGACCTGTACGACGACCGAGGATTTGATACTTCCAAAACATAAAGGAATTTGATCAATCAGACATCTGCGACTTGTGTCGTTACTCATCTTTATTTACAATCAATTTATCAAGAAATCAACAGTGGAACAAAATATCATCATACGTATAGCTGATAGTGGCGATGTTCATTACGCTAAAACAATTACAGATGAAATGGAGGCTTCAGCAAAGGCCAGGGGCACTGGTATAGCAAGGAGATCCCCCGAATATATAGCCAATAAAATGAAGGAAGATAAAGCTGTGATCGCACATACTGCAGATGGTGTATGGGTTGGCTTTTGTTATATAGAAACATGGGGTCATAACGAATACGTTGCCAATAGTGGTCTGATTGTAGCGCCCGAATTTCGAAAAAGCGGCGTGGCAAAAGGGATCAAGAAAAAAATATTTGATATAAGTCGGGAAAGGTATCCTAATGCAAAAATATTTGGCTTAACAACAGGACTCGCAGTTATGAAGATCAACAGTGAACTGGGTTATGAGCCTGTTACCTATTCCGAACTTACGCAGGATGAAGCTTTCTGGGCGGGTTGTAAAAGTTGTGTGAACTATGATATATTAATGAGCAAGGAACGAAAAAATTGCTTGTGTACCGCAATGTTGTATGATCCCAAAGATCATTATACTCCGGAAGAAACAAAAGAGTCATTTGAGAAGAAGAGCAAAGTGTTTGAGCGGCTATTGCAATTAAAACAGTTAAGTTTTTTGAAAGCCTTCAAAAAGAAAGATAATTACGGGAGTAACGGATCCGGTGCTGCAAAGACGATAACATTTTTTCATCAATTCTTTAATTTGTGAAATTGTGGAATGATGAATTTTGAATATAATTACCTCACAACCTTTTCATCTCATATAAGTTCAATGAAGTTTGGAACGTACAAGTGATCCCGGTAAACCGGGAAACGAACGATGAATAAATTGATGAAGCTGACTAACAAAAAAGAAAAATCAAAAATCAGACATCAGATATGCACAAAGTAGTTCTTGGTTTCAGCGGAGGATTGGATACCACTTATTGTGTAAAATATTTAAGTGAAGAGAAGGGTTATGAAGTACACAGCATTCTTGTAAACACAGGCGGCTTTAATAATGAAGAATTAAAAAAGATAGAACAGCATGCGTACAAGCTTGGCGTAAAAACACATACTACCGTTGATGCTGTAAAAGGATATTACGACCGTATTATAAAATATCTTGTGTTTGGAAATGTGCTTAAGAATAATACTTATCCTTTAAGTGTAAGTGCGGAGCGTTTGATACAGGCGTTGCATATTGCAGAGCACGTAAACGCTTTACATGCAGACGCAGTAGCGCATGGCAGCACCGGTGCAGGCAACGACCAGGTTCGTTTTGATATGGTGTTTCATATCATGATACCAAATGTTGAAATTATTACACCCATTCGGGATTTGAAACTAAGTCGCGAAGAAGAGATTACTTATCTAAGAAGGAAAGGTGTGGAGATGAATTTTGAAAAAGCTGCCTACTCCGTGAATAAAGGTTTGTGGGGGACAAGTGTAGGTGGAAGAGAAACATTATCATCAAAGGGTTTATTGCCGGAAGAAGCCTGGCCTACACAGGTAACGGAATTTGGAATGAGAAATCTGGAATTGGCATTTGAGAAAGGAGAATTGGTGAGCGTTGATGATAAAAAATTTTCACATCCTTCAGAAGTTATTCAATATGTGCAAAGTATTGCTGGACCCTACGGAATAGGCAGAGATATACATGTAGGCGATACGATCATTGGAATTAAAGGCCGCGTGGGTTTTGAAGCTGCTGCACCGATGATAATTTTGAAAGCGCATCATGCACTGGAAAAACATGTGCTTACAAAATGGCAGCTTAACTGGAAAGATAATATTGCAAATTTTTATGGCAACTGGTTGCATGAAGGTCAGATATTAGACCCGGTGATGAGAGATATGGAAGCATTTTTGCAAAGTTCTCAGCAAAATGTAACAGGCACTGTATTTGTTCTGCTGCAACCATATAGATTTCAAATTATTGGCATCGAATCAAAGTATGACCTGATGAACAGTAAGTTTGGCAAATACGGAGAGATGACAAATGGCTGGAGTGGTGAAGATGTAAGAGGCTTCACCAAAATATTTGGCAACCAAACCTCAATGTATCATTTAATAAAGCAAGATGCAGAGCTCCTATCCCCTGAAGGGGAATAAAATCACTTGTCATAGAAAATTTATAATGATTAAAAATAATTATGACTGTAGTTTCAAAAAATAACACCCCTTTAGGGGAAGGGGGCAATCATTATGTGTGGGGAGATAAATGTGAAGGCTGGATATTGGCAGATACAGAATCTTTATCCGTCAAGCAGGAATTAATGCCCCCTTTAACAGCGGAGATATTGCATTATCATGAAAAAGCACAACAATTCTTTTTTATTTTAAAAGGAATTGCAACTTTTGAGGTGGAAGAACAAGGCTTTACAGTAACTGCAGGACAAGGCCTTCATATTAAAGCAGGAAATAAGCATCGAATCATAAATAATAGCGGAGAAGATCTTGAATTTTTATTAAGCTCTCAACCCTCAACCAACAACGACAGGTTCAATTGTATTTAATATGCAGAAAATAAAAGTTGGCATAATAGGTGGTGCAGGTTATACCGGAGGTGAGTTGATAAGATTACTTATTTATCATCCCCATACAGAAATAATTTTTGTGCACAGCAAAAGCAACGCTGGCAATTATTTGCATAAAGTGCACCATGATTTGATCGGCGAAACGAATATGACCTTCACAAATGAGTTGGACGCTTCAATTGATGTATTGTTTTTATGTACCGGCCACGGGGAAGCAAAAAGGTTTTTGAAAGAGAATGAAATTTTGGAAGAGATTAAAATAATCGATTTATCAAATGATTTTCGCCTTGCTCACAACTCAAAACTTGCAGCCCGCAGATTTGTATATGGCCTTCCCGAATTAAATAAAAAACAAATACAGTCGGCACACAATATTGCCAATCCGGGATGCTTTGCAACTGCAATTCAGCTGGGTTTACTGCCACTTGCTAAAGCAGGATTACTTGATGAAATTTATATAACGGGTATTACCGGGTCAACAGGAGCAGGACAAGGTTTAACCGAGACGTCTCATTTTAGCTGGAGAGCGAATAACATACAAGCCTACAAAACATTGACACATCAGCATCTTGGGGAAATTCACGAGTCATTGCGTAAGTTACAGCGGGACAATGATCTCTGCCTGAGTTTTGTTCCGTGGAGAGGAGATTTTACAAGAGGCATTTTTATTAGTTCGGTTATACATTGCGAAAAGCCTTTTGAAGAACTAAATCAATTGTATAAAGATTTTTATTCTTCACACCCTTTTACAATTGTAAATGATGATACAATCTTTTTAAAACAGGTTGTGAATACAAACAAATGTGTGATACATTTAGAAAAAGTTGGCAGTAAACTCGTGGTTCATTCGGCTCTTGATAATTTATTAAAAGGCGCATCAGGGCAGGCAGTACAGAATATGAACCTTATGTTTGGATTAGACGAAACAGCAGGACTAAAATTAAAGGGAAGTTATTTTTAGATAAGGCGAAAGGGAAAAGGTTTTAGGGTGTGAGGTATAAAGAAATCTATAAAAACTTTTTAGCATGAGAGATTATAAGAAACTCGATGTGTGGAAAAAAGCACATGAAATGTACATGTATGTAAAATTGCATGTAGCTGCTAAACTTTCAAAAGAAGAAAGATATGAATTAACCTCACAACTCTTACGAGCATCTTTATCTGTTCCATTAAATATTGTAGAAGGTTGTGGAAGATATACTGACAAGGACTTCGCTCATTTTCTTGACAATTCATTAGGCTCAATAAATGAAGCAGATTATTGTTGTTTTGTAACAGCTCAACTTAATTATATTTCCAATGAAGAATATGAAATAGTAAATAGGCTGGTAAATGAAGTAAGGGCCATGCTAATTTCTTTTTTAAAATTTTTAAGACCTGAAAATTAAACCGTGTAGGGCATGAGGAGCCTTACACCTTATGCCTTTACACCTTCTATCTTTTTATGAAATTATTCGACGTATATCCCATCAATGACATTACAATTACCAAAGCTCAGGGTTCTTATATATGGGATGAAAACGGTGTGCAGTATCTTGACATGTATGGTGGTCACGCAGTTATTAGCATTGGCCATACCCACCCGCACTGGGTAAAAAGAATTGAAGAGCAATTAGCGAAAATTGCTTTTTATTCAAACTCTGTTCGCATTCCTGTTCAACAGGAGCTCGCGGATAAACTTGGTAAATTAAGCGGTAAAGAAGAGTACCAGCTCTTTCTCTGCAACAGCGGCGCAGAGGCAAATGAAAATGCATTAAAGCTTGCCTCCTTTCATAATGGAAAGAAGAAAGTGATCGCATTTACAAAGGCATTTCACGGAAGAACATCACTGGCTGTTGCTGCAACTGATAATCCATCGATCATTGCGCCGGTGAATGAAACAGTTAATGTTGATTTTCTCCCGTTCAATGATGAAGCTGCACTGAAATCGTATTTTCAAACAAATGGCCAGGAAGTGTCTGCTATAATTGTTGAAGCCATACAAGGTGTTGGCGGAATCAATGTTGCCAGCGAAAGTTTTCTTCAATTGATCCGCAGGCTCTGTGATCAAAATAATGCCGTGTTTATAGCTGATGCAGTCCAGGACGGTTATGGTCGCAGTGGAAAATTTTTCGCACACGATTATGCCGGCATCAATGCAGATATCTACACGCTTGCAAAGGGAATGGGTAATGGCTTTCCTGTTGGCGGCATTCTGATAGCGCCACATATTCATCCCAAACACGGTATGCTGGGCACCACGTTTGGCGGCAATCATCTCGCATGTGCGGCTGCACTTGCTGTGCTTGAAGTGATGGAAGAAGAAAAGCTTATTGATATGGCAAAACAACGCGGCATGTATTTGATGAACCGTTTAAAAACAATTGATGGTATTGAAAATGTTCGCGGCCGCGGATTAATGATCGGCTTTGATGTTCCCAATGAACTAAAAGAACTCCGCAAAAAATTATTGTACGATTTCAACATATTCACGGGTGAAGCAAAACCTAATGTAATTCGCTTGTTGCCCTCACTTGCGATTACAAGAAAACAAGTGGATGAATTTTTGGATGCATTGCAGGAAGCGATTACTGAAATTAAAGTTGCCCCGGCGGCCCTAAAGGGAGAAAAGGAAAGGAGTGAAGTATAAATATCTTTTTGTTGACTTGTTGGACTTATGTAGGATACCAGCTTTCCTGCCTGACTTTTATAGCAACAATAGAGTTAAGTACAAATAAAATCAGTGAACCATTTTACATCAGTGCATGATTTAAAGGCCCTCTTCTTTGGAGAACCTGTCCCGACTACTCGGGAGAGTTTGGGTGAGGCCATTAAT
>DATBFI010000633.1:0-5903 GCA_036558585.1 Chitinophagaceae bacterium | reverse complement strand
TCATTTCCCGGATTACTTAATACGGCGATTTTGGGATTTGCTTTTTTATATTCGTCAAAATAATATTGGGTAAATTCTTTGAACAAATCAGAGAATTGTTTCTGTGTTAAAACAAATCGTAAGGGAACTACCCCTGCCGGGTAACTAATAAACTCATCGGTGCTTCCAAAACAACACTGCACACCAATAATTCTGCTTCGTACGGAAGAAGGCAGTGTTTCAAGATGCTGGTGCACAGCAATGATCATTTTTTTGAAATAGGATTTATAAATAGAGTCCGCATAATAGGGAGAGCTGCCACTAATATTTCCTTTCTTATCTTTTATAATCACTTTAGGTACACCATGGCTAAATAACCATGCAGGAGCGTCTCCGTGAGGGCCTCGTACATAAACCATAAAAATCACAGGTAAACCATCCTGTGTACAGAGGGCTAAATTAGAGTCAAAAGATGTCCAGTTCCACACACCCGGATTGGTTTCAATATCTTTCCAATAAAAATTACATAGCCTGCCTCTTATTTCAGGGAATTGAGAAACAGATAACGGCTCCCTAAATGGCTGCCATATCCCAAAATATTTATTATTCAGCTGAGCAATTGCTGTATTCAAGAAAACCACAAAAAAAGGGGTTAAAAATATTTTCATCGTACGGATTTTGACAATACCGGAATAAGATCACTGAAAAATAGAAACTTGAAAAGTAAACAACTCTAAAGTTTCTGTCTGCTCAACAAATAAAAGTTGATTAAATAAAAGTTGATCATATATATCTTACATCCCGGAGGGTAGAAATATTAATGTGTAGGTACGCGCCTGCCACTATGCTTTAAAAAAATTCTTCTATTGTTCCTCGTAACATTCGCCTGTCTTCTGTTAAGATTCTACGGAGAGGAATTAGCAAGATGCTTTTTGGAGTCATTTGCAGGTTCTTCATTTTTTGATTCGGCAGATCACCTGCTTTAGTACGGATTATCATTGTATTAGGGTTTGGTTACAGCCAAAATAAATCAATATTAGAGAGTAATCTTATTTTTATCCTTAGAAAACAATTAAAAATTCCTTAACTGCGCTTACCATTCAGGTTCCTGGATATGGGTTCCCGTTAAATTGGTAGAATCCCTCACATTCAGCACCGAAGGCACAACCACATTTTTATCCTTCAAAACATAATTTCTTTTTTCCAGTGCCTTAAACAATAAAGATGCCGCAGCTTCACCCATCTCAAAAGCAGGCTGAGTAATCGTTGTTAAAGAAGGATTTAAAATTAAAGCAGATGCGAGATTGGAGAAGCTTATCACCTTTACATCCTCTGGGATTCGCAAATCCAGGTCTTTGCAGACATGATATACAGTTATTGTAAGTTTCTCAACCGAAGCAATTAATCCATCCGGATGATCATTATTGTTCATTAAATTTTTTATTGACCGATAATTATCTGCCTCATTGTTTGTACAAAATAGCACGCCGTTTTCTTTCATCTTCATGCCATGATCTGACAACACTTTGTAATAACCCTCCATCCGTTTATTTGCAATCGACAAAGTGCTTGAAATGGATAGATAAGTGATCTGCCTGCATCCTCTTTCAACAAGATGTTTTGCTGCTACATAGCCACTTTCAAAATCATTAGTGGTAACATTTGCTGTTTCCACTTCTTCACACACTCTATCGAAAAAAACAATAGGAATTCCAAATGTTTGTACATCGCGAATGTGATTGCTTTCGGTTGTTTCTCTTGACACAGATATTAATATTCCATCAACCCTTCCGCTTTTAAAATCTTTGAGGATATTTTCTTCTTTAGAAAAACTTTCATGTGTCAGATAGATCAGAACGTGATAACCTTTCTCCTGCGCTACTGCCTCAATGCCGTTTATGGCAAGTGAAAAAAAGCTATCTGCCACTTCCGGCAAAACAACCGCAATAGTCCTGCTTTTTCTTTTGCGTAAGCTGCTGGCGTAGGGATTAGGTACATAATTTAATTTGTTTACCAGGTCATGAACTTTTCTTTTTGTTTCAACACTTATCTCATGGCTATCCTTTAAAGCTTTTGATACCGTGCCTACTGAAAGGTTGAGTTCCTGAGCTAATTTTTTTATAGTAACATTAGCCATGAGCCAACTTATTTTTTAAGATTTGGGAAAGGTAAATCGATCTAAGGGATTCCGAAAATGGTTTTGTAAAATTCGAAATACCGCGGTTGCGCAAAGTTTAAAAGCATTTATCAATTCGTTATTGATATCTGTTGGGTCATTTATCCCTTACAGTAATAATTGTTCGCTGATAACTTGTGAGAGCCGGCGTACCATTGTCTGTTGCTTCAAGAATAACGTGAATCGTTTGTCCGGGGACCGCATCCTTCGGAATAAGCACTTTGGCCTGAGTAGTGTTCGGCTTTGAAATATCAACTTTATCAGGATAAGTGCCTACAAAGAATTGCCACCATTTAATGGAGACTTTATTCCTGTCTGGATCAAAAATATTTCCATTTAATCTTATCGTTTCTCCGGGAGATGCCAAAACGTTGCGAGGCCCTTCAATTGTAACTACAGGTGCATGATTCGCGTCTGCGTACTTCGGTGTTACAGACCACTTAAGGCGGGCAGCAAAATCCTGTTGAGCTGCAGGAAAAAAATCCGGATAAGTATTTTCACTTTTATTCAATGAACTGAGCGCAGATACCATAGCTTGTTGAGACGTATCACTCATCTGGAAGGAAAAATTTTGCGCCTCATGATTGTTTGCCTCCCGACCGCCCCATCCACCATAAGAACCTGCTTCATAGGCACGTAGTCCATTCCCGGGCATATTCATAAATGTACCATCGTCACCCTCTCCGAGCCAGGAGCCTTTCGTTTGCACAGGCATCCAAACCACATACCCCATTTTCCTTAATTGATCATCGGTATAGCCTGATAGACCGAAATAATCCATCTTGTCGCCTTTTACCATCTGTTTTCCATCACCCCATACCCGGTATAAAGCTCCTAATGGTCCCCGATCAGATATATTTTCCTTCATCCATAATGAGGTCATATAAATCGAATCCCCGGGTTTAGCCCTTAATTGCGCACCATAGCCATAGTTCGGGCCTCCTCTGAATTGCCGGTACTCAATGTCGGGCCAATTAGGTTTAATATACTTAGCATAAGTATCATCCTGGTCGCCGGATGGGAGCAAAACTACTTTGTGCGAGATCTTCTTTTTGATCTTCTCCCATTCAGTTGTATACTCGTACTGCTCCTGGATTGATTTGAGCGCCCGGGCAATGGTGCTCTGTCCTCCCCAGCCCGTTATAAACAGCTGTCCCGCCTTATCATCAAGCATAAGAGATTTGATCAGATCTGAGCCGGGTGAATCTTTAGAAATATCCCCATCGAATTCAATATTTCCGTACCGGATTTTTGACTTCAATTCATCGGGAGTGGGGTAATTGGGATTATGCACTTTTAAATTTGGATATACTTTCTCATAAGCTTCGACCACATTATGAATAAAACGTTCATCTTTAGCCCAGCGCCAGGACTCACATGGACATGTATCTAATCCGAAACGCGCATATTCTCTCCCGGGAACAAACCACTTCGTTCCCTTTCCATCTCCTTTCCAGTGGAAACCGCTGCTTGCATAAATGAGCCCTTCAACTTCTAAGTCACTGCTGTAAAGCAAGAAACGGATAAGTGAGTTATTATCATCAAGTTCCGGATCAGCAGTAACAACAATGCGTGGTCTTATTTCTTTGTCGGAAGATTGTGCCTTTGTGCTTTTGGGAAAAAGGCAGAACATCATTAGCCCGATAGCGAACAGGCTAATGTTATTGCGTAACACTTGTTTATCAAAACTCATGACTTTTGTATTTAATGATTTGAGATCAGTCTTTAATTGTGTAACATTCAAGCGCTTTTAACTGAAAAATCTTGAACGGGTTCAGTTACAAATCGCTTAGGTTTCATCATTTCCTTTGATTAAACAACACCAGCTTGGAATAAAGATCATCAAGCAGTACATGCACATCTACTTGTGTGTACACCCGAATGTTTCTGCCTTTATGATTGACTTCATATATACCAAGATCATTTATAAGCGGCGATGGACGCAACACGTAAAAGCTGGAAGAGGGATCGGGCTCAAAGGATGATTGCAAAGCCGTTAGTAACACCAGCGGGCTATCACCCACAATATAAACTTCCCCGACGTTGAAATTATATTTTATAGCAAACTTCATAACCCGTTCCAAATTACTGGTGAGATACTCGCCAATTTTTCCTTGTGTTTTTACTTTCAGCAACAGCGACGAATAAGGCAGCATTACCTGCCTGTAAACGTTGCGCGGGATTTGCCAGATCGGTATTGATGATTTGTTGAATATAACTTGTCCGGCTTTAAGATCAATACCAAGATTATATTCCATGGTTGTATAACCCGGCGGCGGAGTTGCGAGTTCAGGATATTCAGGACCACCAATCCATATCAATGTTAAACGACTTGCTATTTTAGGTTCGATAAGATAAGCACTTGCAATATCTGTAAGACCGGCGCCACACACTACGTACAAAGGAAGTTTCGTATCATCCCGCATTGCTTCTTTTATAATTGCATTAGCAGCGCCTGATCGTTGGGCTGTACTGTCGTTTTCCAAAGGAAAGTTCGAACCCTGGTAAACAGGATAAACGTTGGTCATGTTCATTGTACTTAATACTTCTTCAATCTTTTGCTTTGCATGCGTTGCAGTTTCATTTGAAGGGTCGAAACCATCACCCGGTTTAAGATGAGAACCAATGATAGCACGAATCTCAACCGATGGAGATAAGAGATGCTGGACCAGCTCAAATAAACCGTCAGGATCACCGCCAAAATCATTGTCGATGATGACACGCATTCTTGGTTTTACAAGACTGTCGGAAAAAATAGACTTTGCTTTTTGATCGGTGTTCTTTTGTGCAAAAACACCAAGGGTAAATAAATAAAACGTAGCTATAATAAATGGCTTGTGTAGTTTCATTATTGTGATCATTTTTTAAGAGAACTATTTAAAAAATTTTGGGCCAGCTCAGTTAAATACAAATGGCGAAACAAGCCCGGTGTCACTCCACATAAACAAAACGATAAGACAGCATACAAAAACGTAAGAGACAATTTGTACATAATAAGAAAATTTGATACGGTTTTATAATTGTGATATTATTATTTTGTTACCAGCTATAATCTTTCATGGCATCACCTGTTGCGTCGCACACTTGTATTGATGAATGATGAATGTGCAAAGATGAGTGATGAATGATACAGATCAACCATCGCTTATTTATTACTTCATCACTGATTAATCATCACTCATTCCTAATCGCTTCTTTCCAACCTTTGTAATATTCTTTCATTTTATCATTCTTCATCGGATGATATATTTTCTTATCTGCATTCAGTTGCAGGAGATGATCTGAATCTCTATAGATCTTTTGCTGCAAACCTGCGAGATATGCAGCGCCCAGGGCTGACACATCTGCGATACCGATATTTACTACATACTTATTCAAAAGATCAGCTAAGAACTGTACAATAAAATTGTTTGCG
Source organism: Chitinophagaceae bacterium (assembly GCA_036558585.1). GTDB lineage: Bacteria > Bacteroidota > Bacteroidia > Chitinophagales > Chitinophagaceae > DATBFI01. The sequence continues at coordinate 333 of DATBFI010000633.1, read as the reverse complement.
CTGATGCTACCATCTACCATCAGCTGATACAATTCAATTTTTGTGTCAGATTCCATTGCAACAATCACATCTTTGATTTGGTATGGAATAGATTCAAGTGCAGCCCTTACAATATGATTTTTATTCGCACTGAACGTAAGACCGGTAATAGATCCCTTTCTGTTCATATCCCAGTGAGGAGCACCAAGTCCACTGAATGCAGGAATCAAATAAACTTCATTATTATCTTCAACCGCAGTTGCCATCGCTTCAGTTTGTTTGCTGTCTTCAAACAAATTCAATTCATTCTTTAGCCATTCGATAGTGGCTCCGCATGTAACAATTACACCTTCA
>DATBFI010000632.1:0-3188 GCA_036558585.1 Chitinophagaceae bacterium | reverse complement strand
ATTCAATTCCCGGGCAACTGCTGCCGATACTTCAAAAAATGTGAGATCTTTTTTTAAAAAATATACTGTTTCAGAAGGATTTTCGGGTGGTGGCACGTATGAGAATTCAATCACACAGGATACGGCTGGAAATATTTGGATGAGTGGCACCGACAGAGTTACTGTTTATCATCCGGAGGGCGATATACCCGATACTATTCCTCCCGTCATACAGTTAAGCAATATTGCTCTCTTTGGCGAAAATATTAACTGGCTTGAGCTGGAAAAGAAAAAAGACAGCGTATTTATACTAAGTAATGGCACAAGGTTGGAGAATTTTAACTTCAGCAATCTAACGCCCTGGTACAATCAGCCTGAAAACTTGCAGTTAAGTTATGACAATAATTATATTACGTTTCAGTTTATTGGCATCACAATGAACCGGCCCAAGGAAGTGCGATACCAGTATTTCCTCGAAGGTCTGGATGATAACTGGAGTGCTATTACTGGTAAATCTGAAGCCACTTACAATAATTTACCTCATGGGAAGTATACATTCAAAACAAAAGCAGTGAACAGTGAAGGGTACTGGAGCAATGAATTAAATTATTCTTTTGTTATTCTTCCTCCATGGTGGAGCACATGGTGGGCAAATGTTTCATACGTTTTTTTGTTTTTAGTTGTACTAGCTCTCTTTATTAAACTACGTGAAAAAACTTTAAGAAAAGAAAAACTGCTCCTTGAAGAAAAGATCATAGTGAGGACACAGGAATTGAAGAAGGAAAAAGATAAGGTAGAAAGCACTTTAGTACAAGTAAAAGAACTGCAGGAACAACTTGTTGAAAAAGAAAAAATGAATGAGCGCCTGAGGATTAGCCGCGAATTGCATGATGATATCGGTAGCACACTGGGCAGTATTTCTATTTACAGCGAGGTGGCAAAAAAACACAGTGGGAAGAGTGACGCTGATGAGGTGCTTACTAAGATAGGCCTTGCCTCACGTGAACTGATCGAAAAAATGAGTGATATTGTCTGGAGTTTAAATCCCAATAACGAAAGCTTTGAGCAATTGCAAAACCGCATGATGACTTTTGCGGCAATGATTCTCACTCCTCAAAATATTCTTTATGATTTCATTGCTGGCGAACAATTAAAAAAGTTGCAGCTTACAAGCGAGCAACGCAAAAACATTTTCCTCATTTTTAAAGAGGCTTTACACAATATTGTAAAATATGCTGTTTGTAAAAAGGCGGGTATAATGCTCAACTTACATAAGAATAATTTGATCATGACCATCCGCGATGATGGAAAAGGTTTCGATACTTCTCAGGACTTACAAAATATGCGTGTGACCGCAACATATTTAGGAGGAAACGGAATAAAAAATATGAATGCCCGGGCAAATGATATGAACGCCAAAATTTCCATCAGTTCAAAAATAAACGATGGAACAATTGTTCAGTTAATCCTGCCCTTGTAAAAGATGCTTTGGCGGATATTACCAAATATGGTAATTGACATTCGTGCATGAGAACAGAACTTTGTATAAATAAAGATGATGAACGGGATCAAGGTGATTATATTTGATGATAATGCTTCACTGCGAGATTCCATAACTATGCTTTTACAAGACAACCCTGATTTTACCCTTGCAGGCTCTTATGCTCATTCTCTTGATGTGACGGAAAATATAATGCAAACCCAACCCGATGTAGTGATCATGGATATTGATATGCCGGGGATGAACGGTATTGAAGCAGTAAGACTGATACGCAAAAATTTTCCCACCGTACAAATATTAATGCTTACAGTTTTTGATGATGATGAAAAAGTGTTTGCCGCCGTAAAAGCAGGTGCAGCCGGATATATTTTAAAAAATGCAGAACCCCAAAATCTGCTTCAGGCGATATCAGAAGTATATAACGGTGGTGCACCTATGACGCCGGGCGTTGCAAGAAAAGTACTGCAGCAATTTCAAAGCATTCTTCCTGAAGAAAAAAAAGATTATCATTTAAGCATGCGTGAAAAAGAAGTGCTCGCTTTGCTTGTGGATGGCCTTTCTTATAAAATGATCGCAGGCAAACTAAACATTACCTATGACACCGTTCGTGCCCACATGAAAAAAATTTATGAAAAGCTGCACGTGGCTTCCATGACAGAAGCCGTTGCAAAGGCAATCAACCAAAAACTTTTTTCTGGTAAATGATCAGAATTTTACCAGGCTTACTCTCTTCAATAACATCTACATAAATCGAAGTTTTATTTTGGCCCGAACGACATTGCTACTATCGTCTTCGTTGTGTCATCTTGTTTCATCCCGCTTGCGGACACTTATGCGCTATTCGCTTTATGCAGCAATTACTAACCAACAAACACTACCACTGTTGGTAATTGATTTCAGTTAGTATTGAGGTTTATTTTGCTTTCTATTTTATTCTTTCAATAATTTAATCGGAGGTTATTATGAAAACAAAAACGCTCACAAAAGCAGGAGCAATCGTTATAAGCGTCCTGCTCTTTGCGACATGCAGGAAAGATGAAACAAATCTTACTGATAACTCCCTCTCAGCCACAGGCGATGCGGTATCTGATTTAAAGAAAGCATCGACCGGGATAACCGGCATTGGTTTTTATGCCCAAGCCGATGAATGTAAAGCTACTGGTGAAAGCGCGGACTATATTCTCAAAATGACAGGGGATATTGAAGGTTGTATCTATACATATATCGACAAATCAGAATGCGTGAACGGATACTACTATGAAGAAGGGAGAGAACACTTTGTTGGCACCTACAAGGGAAAGGACGGCTCGTTCTGGACGAATTACAAATCCTTAGGGAAATACGAGGGTTGCTCTGGCGGATCACCTACAGGCGCCGAAATTCTTGGATTTTGTGAACATCCTATTGTAAAAGGCAGCGGTGAAGGTGTTTTCAAAGGTGTCACCGGGCGATACTATATGATTGACAAGGTCAAAGCGGTAAAGTTTCCATATGAAGGTCAACTGAGATTTTAAGTTTCACCCGAGCCTGGGTAGCGTATCAAATAACAAGAAGTGCTTTGATTACGCAGCCACTACTAAAATACCTGCGAAGTTTTGAAAGTGATCTTGCAATGATTAACAAAGGATTTTCTACGCAACGTCTCTTCTTATAGCGATTATAAGGCAGAGACGTTGCTGATTTTTTATTTCTACCAGCTCATTGCAGA
>DATBFI010000631.1:0-10076 GCA_036558585.1 Chitinophagaceae bacterium | reverse complement strand
ACAAGATTTTCAAAAAACTTAATTCTATTTTTTCCTTTGTCCGTCAATCCTGATTGCCAAACTGTCTTGCAGAATGTGTCAAGAAGTTTTTTATCTCGAACAAGAGTAATAATTTTTGCTCTCCTTAATGTGCTTGAATATGACTTGAATTTGTCAGATGAGTTTTTTATTTCATCACTTTCTTGCCCAAGTCCGTTTGCATGTAAAAAGTCGTAAGCGTCGAAAAGAGAAAAATTCTTATGGTATTCCATCTGTTTCGTGTGGTTTAGCAACTAACACTAAAAATATACGAAACTCTATTCCAGCCAAATTAAAATTCCTTATTAAGCCATTCATAAAATTTCAATCACATAAATTGTAACTTACTCACGCTAAAAATTTTTATGGAAAAACTTACTGCTCTATTCTTTACCCTTGTTTTTATAACATCGACATCCGCACAAAAAACTATTGCAATTAAATGCGGACAGCTTCTTGATGTGCAGAGCGGACAAATCAATACGAATCAAACCATTCTTGTAAAAGACAATATTATTGAAAGCATCTCGCCACCCGGGGCTGTTGTAAAATTAAAAGCGGATACATTTATAGATCTCTCAAACTATTTCGTACTGCCAGGTTTGATTGATTGCCATACGCACGTTTTATTGCAGGGAGATATTACCAGTGAAGATTACGATGTGCAGATACTAAAACAATCCATTCCGTATCGCACCATTCGTGGCGTGCGCAGTTGCAATATTGCATTAATGAATGGGTTCACTACTATCCGTGACCTTGGTACAGAGGGCGCCGGCTATGCTGACGTTGATCTGAAGAAAGCAATCAGCAATGGTATCATCCCTGGTCCACGTATGTTTGTTTCAACATTAGCGATAAATACTACCGGTCATTATCCTATCAGGGAATCAGATTACGCATGGGAACTTCAATTGCCAAAAGGCCTGAAAGAAATTACGGGTGCGGATGAAGCGCGTCGGGCTGTACGCGAACAAATTGCATATGGAGCCGACTGGATAAAAATTTATGCTGACCGGGGTTATTATAAATTGCCTGACGGCAGTTACCGAAGTCTTCCAAATTTTACTCCAGAAGAGATCACTGCAATTGGTGATGAAGCAGCACGGTCACACAAAAAATTTGCAGCGCATGCCATAACGAGAGATGGGATTATTGCCGCTATCAATGCGGGCGCTTCAAGTATTGAACACGGGTTTGGTATGGATGATGAATGTATTCAATTAATGGTGCAAAAAAATGTGTACTGGTGCCCAACAGTATTTATCAATGATTATGTTGCCGAAGGCCGTGCCCAAACAGGCAGTTCTATCAATAAATATTTTTCACAAAGCGAACCTGGATTATTTAAAAAAGCAATTGCAGCAGGGGTGAAGATAGCATATAGCACAGACATTGGCGGCTACGACTGGAATGTTCCTGAAACAAAAGATTTTGAGTATATGGTGCAATATGGATTAACACCATTGCAGGCTATACAAACCGCAACAATAAATGGAGCAGACCTTTTATCACAGCAGGATAAAATTGGTGAAATAAAAGTGGGCGCATTTGCAGATATTATTGCAGTAAAAGGGGATCCTACTAAAGACATTAAACTATTAGAGCATGTGCTTTGGGTAATGAAGGATGGAAAGATTTGGAAGAATGTTCAAACCCCCATCCCCTGAAGGGAAGTTATGGCTTCATAAAGTACAGAGAAAAATTTGTTACGTAAGAGAAAAGAGAATAGACGGACATTAGTCATCAAACCTGTTTTTGGTTTTGGGTATCAGTAAAACGCTTTTGCGCAATGTTTGTTTTAGCTGGGCTTTCAGCAATTGTCCCATTGTTTTTGATCGCACAAATGAAGATTGTTTAAAGTGGAGAGAAAGCTCTTCCTTTAACTGGTTAAGTTTTTCGGGTTTTGAAATTTTATCATCGTGCATGATATCGAGCAGATCTTTTACACGATAACGTGATGACACAAGACGAAATGCGATCATCGTTCTTTCTTCAGCCTGGTATTGTGCAATGCTTTCCTTATCGAGATGCCTGAGCACTTCATCTACAAATGGCTTGTTCTCTTTAAAATATTGCGGCAGGTATAAATTTTTTCTTCCTTCATAACATTGCTGGTCAAAATCAATTGCACGAATACGGTATTGAAAATCTTCATCAATATCAGGCGTTATGTTCACGACAAAATTGTAGCTGCGCATATCGCCAAGCAAACGAACAAAACAACGTTCATTGAATTTTACAAACTCTTTTGCGAAACGAATAACATTTGTAGTAGAGCTGCGCAGGTGGTCTTCAGCAAACACATCTCCGGGAATTCCCGGGATATGTTCTTCTATCAGTGTATTGCGATTTGTAAGAAACGTAATCCGGTTTGGCGACAATAAATGTTCAAGCTCCAACCCATAAATGCGACTTGCATCTGCTTGCTTAATATAATAATGATCGTAGTTATCGTTGAATTTATTTACGATACGTATACGAAAGGGCTGGCTGTTTCCAAAACTGCAGAAATCAATACGGGCCACATCAAGATGATTGATAAAACTAAGATCGCCCTCTGTTTTTAAAGCAGCATATATTTTTACAAGGCTCTCACGCAGGTATTGTGATTCGCGCATATCATAGCTCACTGTTTCCCATAAAGTATTTTTGCCGAATTTATCCTTTAAAGGAATGGAATAAGTAAAGCGCAGTAGATCGTTATATGCAGCGGGCAGCCTGATTTCACGTCCATGCGTGATGAGGTATTGACGCAATTGCTCATGCACGGGAAAAATTGGCTTTCTGCGCGAGGGACGAATATGTTCTATATGATCAACTGCATAATGCATTTCTTAACTATGAAAATTCAACGATTTATTATTCAAGCAATTTATCAGTATCCTCAAACAGGGTCAAATTTACTGCATCAGCGCCTGCTATTCCTTCTATTGAGCCTTTGATATGTGCCGCATTCAATAAAACTTTTTCTAACTGTTTTTCTCTCGCCTTCCATAATTTTTCCATTGCCTCTCTTTCTTTTTGAATGCTCAACCGCATGATCATAAAACCTTCCCGGATGGCTTTCCATTGCTCACCGAATTCGGAGCCTGTAAGGTAATCGTAAAGCATTTGCATTTTGTCACCTTTATTTTCCTGGCTTCTTGTTAGAGCAAATACTTTTAAAATCGTATCCCGCAGAATAGAGGCGAGACTGCCCACTTCTGCAAAAGTGCAAATATATATGCCATCCTTTTCACCAAAACGCTCCATATCTTTTGGCAAAGTTTGTGTAACTATAACTGCAATATCAGCTCCCTGGCTTCGCTTATCTTTTTTTAATTTTTCGATCCACTCCATAGAAAAAGCGCTGGTTCGTTTGCTTTCATAAATGATCTTGCCACACTCCTGTCCCACCGGATTACAGATGGTTTGTATACAATCAGCGCCACGGATTCCTTTGCCTACGGGAATGATCTTGTCGAAAGGAAATGTACTTTGTAAAATATTTTCAAGCAACAGTTCCTGTGCTTCTCCCTGTAATTGCATACTGCCCTGCTCCACTTTACGTTTCATTTCGTTGATCAATTTTTCCTGGTCTTTCATTTTCTTTTCATACTCGGCAAGTCGCATTTGAAAGTCAATTTCTTTCTGAGCAATTTTCTGTTCCTCGATTTTTCTTAATTCGTTTGACAACCGTTCCCGTTCTTCCAATAATTTTTTGTGCAGGGATAATTCTAATTCTGCTTCTTTATTTTTTAATGCCTGCTCTCTTTGTAAAAATTCCAATTCCCTTCGACGCGCTTCCTTTAATTTCTCTTCATTATCGTTTGCCGCCTCTTGCAATAATTTTAATTGATTTTCATAGTCAGCACTCAGCGATCTCCTGATAGATTCCTGTAATTCCTTTTGCAACTTTTGTTTCTCTTCATTTATTTTTTTATTCAGATCTATATCTTTAGCCTGCAATTGCTGATGAAGCAGCGCTTCTTTCTGGCGATATTCTTCTTCTTTTTTTGATTGCCACTCTTTTGCTTTGTTATTCAATTCCCGCTGCACTTCTTCTCTAAATGCATCTGTTGGCTGAAACTGGTAATTGCAGTTCGGACACGTTATTAAACCTGGCATACGCTAAATTTTGTAGCAAAATAATCAGTTACCATAAAATAAAAAAGTAAAAGATGAGCGCCCACAGATAGTAGGTAAAAACGTAATACATTAAGGGTTGGCTTATTAAAGGAATGAGTCAAGAATGCAGATATGTCAGAACAAAATAAAAAACCTTCTCACAACTGAGAAGGTTAAGTGCGGAAGAGGAGATTCGAACTCCCACGCCTTGCGGCGCTACCACCTCAAAGTAGTGCGTCTACCAATTTCGCCACCTCCGCATTATTTTATGGTTTTAAGAAATTCTTTGCCAATTCCAGATTTTAAATACTTTTCTCTTTTACGTGCCTCTTCTCTAATTGGATATTGTTCAGTATAAATCAACACAAAAGGTTTGTATGCTTTTGTAGACCTATTCTCGCCCTTATTATGTTCTATAATTCTTCTTTCAATGTCCTTAGTCATACCCACATAAATATAATTTCTGTTTAAACTTTTTAAAGCGTATACATAATACATAATGGTTAGTGCGTCTACCAATCCTGCCTGCCGGCAAGCAGGTTCGCCACCTCCGCATTATTTTATGGTTTTAAGAAATTCTTTGCCAATTCCAGATTTCAAATACTTTTCTCTTTTACGTGCCTCTTCTCTAATTGGATATTGTTCAGTATAAATCAACATAAAAGGTTTGTATGCTTTTGTAGACCTATTCTCGCCCTTATTATGTTCTATAATTCTTCTTTCAATGTCCTTAGTCATACCCACATAAATATAATTTCTGTTTAAACTTTTTTAAAGCGTATACATAATACATAATGGTTAGTGCGTCTACCAATCCTGCCTGCCGGCAGGCAGGTTCGCCACCTCCGCATTATTTTATGGTTTTAAGAAATTCTTTGCCAATTCCAGATTTTAAATACTTTTCTCTTTTACGTGCCTCTTCTCTAATTGGATATTGTTCAGTATAAATCAACATAAAAGGTTTGTATGCTTTTGTAGACCTATTCTCGCCCTTATATGTTCTATAATTCTTCTTTCAATGTCCTTAGTCATACCCACATAAATATAATTTCTGTTTAAACTTTTTAAAGCGTATACATAATACATAATGGTTAGTGCGTCTATCAATCCTGCCTGCGGCAGGCAGGTTCGCCACTTCCGCAACTTTGGAATGCAAATGTATATTTTTCGATCTGAATTTCTTATCCTTTATTCAATTCAATTCTGAATGTAGTGCCCTTGCCCGGCTCACTCGATTTCACATAAATAGCTCCCTGGTGATATTGTTCAATGATCCTTTTAGCCAGTGTAAGACCGAGACCCCATCCCCTCTTCTTTGTAGTAAAACCCGGTTTAAAAACATTTTGAATATTTGCTTTAACAATTCCCCTGCCTGTGTCGGTAACATCAATCAACACCTGTGTAACTGAACTTTGTATTTTAATAGTAAGCGTTCCCTGCCCTTCCATTGCATCCAACGCATTCTTAAGAAGATTTTCCATAACCCAGTCAAAAAGCGGCGGGGATATCATGGCCGGCACTTCCCTTTCGTCATATGTATTAATTATAAAGTCTACTTTAGCGCCAGCCCGCTTCTTTATATATTCAACCATGCTCTTAACCTGCTCAATAAGATTTTTCTCTTCAAGATGTGGTTTGCTTCCTATTTTACCAAAACGATCTGTAATTAACTCTAACCGGTTTATATCCTTTTCTATTTCTGCAGTTAATCTTTCATTTCCGGGAATATCTTTTAAAACTTCCAGCCAGCCTTTCAGGCTTGTTACGGGTGTTCCCAGCTGATGTGCTGTTTCTTTAGCCATCCCTGCCCATACCTGGTTTTGTGTGCTTATGTAAGATGTACGTTGAGCAATTATAGTTATGGTAATAAATAAACCTACAATAACAAGCTGTACGATAGGATAATACCTTACCTCCTGTTGCAGCACGCTTTCACCATAATAATAATTATTGGCTATGTATGGTTTTTCACTCAGGCGAACAACAATAGGGTCATGTTGTTTTTTAAACTCCGCCAATTTTTTGGGAAGATAATCTTTATCGTTTTTAATTTTTGACGAGTCAAGATTCACGCAATTGCTGGGGTTGATATTATCTTTTTCGTCTGTTTCAATAATTGGAATGTCTTTATTTTCAGAAGTAATTTTTGTGGCGAGATTAAGACTTGCTGCATCTGTGGCGTCGCGGATCGTTCGCAAAGCCTCTGCCCAAACTTCTACTTTTCTTTTTTCATCTGCAGCAATTTTTTCGGAAAGGTACCGCGAATAAAAAATGGTACCTGTAACAATAATTATGGCTATAAAAAATAAAAGTGTTTTACCATTTATCCATTGCTGAATCATGCTTCTAATGTAGACAATGTTTACATGCTGTAAAAAAACAAACCCCGCAGTGATGCGGGGAGTTGTTTTTTCAAAAGAATGGATGTATATATTTTTTTAGTTTTTAGGATTAAACTATTTTAAATCTTAACTAAATAAACCACCCTTTTTTAAAGATTTTGTTCCTTCACCTATCTTAAATCCATTCTGGTAAATTTCAACTTTATAATTACCAGTTTGATATTTTCCGGCTTCCGGTTTCCAGTCAAAACTCACGGGAATACGTTTACCGCTTTCGTATTGAACGTCTACTTTGTTGGTAAATACTTTTTCACCTTCTTCCCTGCTTTGAAAAGTACCACTGTTTGAAGGCATAGTTATTGGTTTGCCATCAGGACCAAATACACATACATATAATTCTTTGCTTCCGCTTGGGGACAAACGATTTTCATCAAGATCAAAAGAAATTCTGAAAACGTCAACACGTTTTGCGGTAGTAGTAGTTTTTTCTTTGCCACCATTTTTTAAATTAATGCCGGTAATATTAATGTTGGAGGCATGCAGTGTTGAACCAATATCTGCAACACTATCTTTGGCGTGTTGTGTGGCGACCAGGTTTTGTTCTACTACTTGCTTTTGAGATGCAAGCGTATCACGCTCTGTAGTTAACTGCTGATTGGAAGCGGTCAATTGTTGATTTTCTGCCTTTAACTGTTCTACTTGTGTAAGCAGGTCATTAATCTTTCCATTCAATTCAGCAATCATTGATTTTGCTTTTGCAAGATCTGCGTTCTTCTTACCAAGTTCATGTTTGATATCTGCCTTCAGCTTATCAATGTCTGCTTTACGGTCAGCCAGTTCACCTTGTAATTTAGTGTTGCTGCCTGTAAGAGAGTCCATTCTTGCAAGGGCTTCATTGTATTCTTGCTGTACAACATTACGTGCAGAGTCAACATTAGCATATTGTGTTTGCAATTGTGTTATTGTTTCTTTAGATTTACTCTTGTCATAAACAATATAACCCCATGTTCCTACGAGGGCGGCAATTAAAATACCGTAAATTAATTTACGGCTGTCTCGACGGGGTTCCGGTTGTGGATCTTCCGCAGAAGGATGATTAGTATAACTCATAATTTTGAACGTTTATATATATGTTATTGAATACAGTAAATAGTGGGTCATCAATCTATGACCTTTTGTTAATTGATATTGAAACTGTGCCTCAGTATCAGGATTATATGGCATTATCGGATATATGGAAAAACCTCTGGTGTGACAAGATTTCCAAAATCATGCCAGAAAATTTTTCACCCGAAGAATGCTATTTGCAAAGGGCCGGTATACTTGCAGAATTTGGAAAAGTAATTTGCATTTCTACCGGTTACTTTACAAGCGGCGAAGATAAAGAACTTACCCTAAGAATTAAGAGTATTTACGGCCATGATGAAAAAATTATTTTGCAGTCGTTTAAAGAACTTATATCAAAAGTATACAGGCACAATAAACATTTTGAATTTGCCGGGCATAACATACGGGAATTTGATGTTCCGTATCTCTGCAGGAGAATGCTTATTAATGGTTTAGAATTGCCGGCCCCGCTTCAAATACATGGTGCAAAACCGTGGGAGATAAAAATGGTTGATACTTTACAATGGTGGAAGTTTGGCGATTACAAAAATTATATTTCGCTGCATTTACTTGCCAATGTGTTGAATGTACCTACTTCAAAAACAGATCATATGGATGGCAGCAAGGTGCAGGACGTATATTACAAAGAAAATAATCTTCAGCGCATAGTTGAATATTGTCAGAGGGATGTGGTAGTAGTTGCAAATGTAATTTTACGTTTCAAAAATCAAACCCTGTTGAAAGAAGAAAATGTTACCATTGTATCATGATCTTTTGTGATCTCAGCTTAGGAGGAAATTGAGCTCACCGAAGCTGCCCTGCTGTTTACCTGCGTTGTTCAAAGCCCGTGCTCACGGGCTGATGTTTGCCCTATATTTGCTGCATGTCTGCAGAAAACATTATCACCGATTGGAAAAAGAAAATATTTAAACCCATATACTGGATAGAAGGGGACGAACCCTATTTTATAGATATGGTGGTGAATTATGCAGAAAATTATATTCTCAATGAAAGTGAAGCAAGTTTTAATCTTACAGTTTTTTATGGACGCGATACCGACTGGGCAACCGTTGTAAATGCCTGTATGCGTTATCCCATGTTTGCAGAGCGGCAGGTGGTACTTTTAAAAGAAGCTCAGCACATGAAAGAAATAGAGAAGCTTGAAAACTATGTTGCAAAGCCTCTTGCTTCTACAGTTTTCGTGGTAAGCTATAAAGATAAAAAAGTGGATGGACGCACTAAATTTTCAAAGTTGCTGAAAGAAAAAGGTGAATTGCTTACGACAAAGAAGTTATCAGATTACCAGGTACCTGAATGGACAGCTCAAATGATACAGCAACATGGTTTAAGTGCAGATCAAAAGGCTCTTTCACTATTGGTTGACCATATTGGCAATGACCTGAACCGTTTGCAAAATGAAATAGAAAAGTTATCTGTTAATCTCAAAAACAGGAACAATATTACCGAGGAGGATATTGAAACATTTATTGGTATAAGTAAAGAGTTTAATCTTTTCGAACTTCAGGATGCGATAGCGCAGCGAAACCTGGCAAAGGCCATACGCATTATACAATATTTCGCAGCAAATCCGAAGGCCGCACCAATACAATTGCTGCTGCCTACACTATACAGTTATTTTAGCAAAGTATATTCTGTTTTTGGAATGGATAACAAAAACGAACAATCCCTTATGCCGGTTTTTAGCAGAAATCCATTTGCCGCAAGACAAGCCCTTCAGGCATGCAATAACTACGGATATGATGGCGTGGAAAAAATTTTGTTATTACTGCATCATTACAATTTAAGAAGCATTGGTATAAATGACACTGGAACTGAAGACGCAGATTTACTGAAGGAATTAGTCGTCAAAATTATGGCCGCATAAGAAGTCAATTTTTTTTATTGTTCCAGAAGCGACAATGCTTCCTGTTTGTCTTTGCTCAGCTGCAATTTTAATTCATCCAGCCCATTGAATTTAACTTCCGGTCGCATGTAATGTTTTACATATACCCGAAGCTTTTGATCGTAAATATCTTTATTAAAATCAAAAATGTTTACTTCAATTACCCGTTTGGTTGCATCTGCTGTTATGGTAGGACGAACACCAATGCTCATCATGCCTTGATACTTGTTACCTGTTGCCTGTTGCCTGTTACCTGCACTTACTGGTAACTGGAAACCGGAAACTGGAAACTCGATAACTACCGCATATATCCCATTGCCGGGAATTAATTTTTCATGGTCTTCAATCTTAAGATTAGCTGTGGGATAGCCAAGTTGCCGGCCCAGCTTATCTCCGTCAACAACTATACCTTCAAAAAAATAATCATATCCCAGATACTCATTAGCTGTAGAAACATCACCGGCGATTAGTGCTTCACGAATTCTTGTGGAGCTTACAATTACTTTATGCAGCAGATGTTCAGGGATTTCCTTTACAGTAAATCCTAACTTTTTCCCATAATTCTCCAGCAAATGGTAATCGCCCTGCCTGTCCTT
>DATBFI010000630.1:0-9852 GCA_036558585.1 Chitinophagaceae bacterium | reverse complement strand
CAGGAACGCAACTGAAGAAGACTTTGGCGCCATTCTTTCCCTGGTGAAAGAGTTAGCCGCGTTTCAAAACTCTACGGAAAAAGTCACAAACACTGCTGAGCAAATGCTTGAAGAAAAAAATTTGTTTCAGTGCTTTATTGCAGAAGATGAGCAAAAAGAAATTGTGGGAATCGCTTCTTATTTTTTTGCCTACTATACCTGGGTCGGCAAATCACTTTACCTGGATGATTTGTATGTAAAAGAGTCCTGCAGAGGACAAAAGATTGGAAGTGAATTATTGAGACAAATTTTTGAAATTGCTAAAACTACGAATTGCAAGCGTGTTCGATGGCAGGTTTCAGAGTGGAATAAAGGTGCACTTGACTTTTATAAAAAATGTGGCGCCACAGTTGAGGAAGAATACTGTATCTGTGATTTTGATGCCAAAGGGATACAGGAATTTAGAATTTAGATTGTGCATCGTTGGTAAAAGTAATGCACAAGGTGCGAGACTGAAAGACGATCTATGTAAGCCAAAGTTTTAGCTCCAAACATTTGTCCAATCCCTTGACTGCCTGACAGGCAGGCTTCGTCAGTGACAAAAACTTTATTACTAAGTTTGTCATTTCGATGAAGGAGGAATCTATAGCACTAAATGATATTGAATTATAATTGAAACATCTTTTCAATTACGATAAAAAAATACTTTATGATGGAATTACTAAAACATCCATGGCCATGGTATGTAACCGGTTCAATCATTGGATTAATCGTCCCTGTCCTGTTAATCGCAGGCAACAAGCATTTTGGTATCTCTGCAAACCTCCGGCATATTTGTGCAGCTTGTTTACCCACAAATATCTCTTTCTTTAAATACAACTGGAAAAGAGAAGCATGGAATTTATTCTTTGTTTGCGGTATTGTTATCGGTGCCTTTCTTACAACATACTTTTTGAGAGATCCGCAAACTGTACAAGTGGACCCTGTTCTGGCACAGCAGTTAAGCAAATATGGTATTAATGATTACTCCAATCTCATACCGAAACAATTATTTTCATTTAGTTCTTTATTCACATTAAGAGGTTTTACATTGATAGCTGTTGGCGGTTTTCTTGTTGGCTTTGGAACAAGATATGCAGGCGGCTGCACTTCCGGTCACGCTATTATGGGTCTCAGTACTTTACAATTGCCATCTTTGATCGCAACGATTTGTTTTATGGCAGGTGGATTTATTATGACAAATCTTTTAATGCCTTATATTCTCAGCTTATAAATTTAATATCATGAGTAAGGAGATAACACAGGAAGATCTTTTAACAGAAGAAGAACAGAATATGGATTTTGAAATTCGCTCACTTGATACCATTTGTATAAATGAATCACAACTGGAACACAAATGGTATCACAATATCAAGTACCTGGTTGTTGGTATTTTATTTGGAATGGTGCTGGTGAAAGGGGAAGTTATTTCATGGTTTCGCATACAGGAAATGTTTCGCCTGCAAAGCTTTTATATGTATGGCGTAATTGGAACTGCCGTTGCTATTGGCATGATATCCGTAATTCTTATCAAAAAATTCAACATCAGAACTATTTATGGAGAGCCAATTGAATTTCATAAAAAGAAAGTTAATAAAGGCCAGGTTTATGGAGGGCTATTGTTTGGCTTTGGGTGGGCATTAACCGGCGCTTGTCCCGGCCCGTTGTTCGCGCAAATAGGCGCCGGTGCATTGGTAATAATTGTCGCTTTGTTAAGTGCAATAGCGGGAACATGGGTATACGGTGCAATACGAAATATATTGCCACATTAAATAACGCTTTGATATCTCTTCTCTCATCTATAATTATTCGATAATAAGCCTTGTAAATTTAGAAGTAATCAACTTCTGTTGCCCTACTTTTTGTCATCCTGTCATAATTTTGTTGTTTGGTATTTTCTTTGCAAAACCGATAGCGTTTAGCTGTACAGGACTGAACGTGAAATACTGTTGCGCAGAGCTTCAGCAGTTGAAGTGAGTGACACCTGCCTGACGGTAGGCAGGCAACGAAGATGTCATTTGTACAGTAGCCGACCACAAAAAAATAATTATCATTATGCAAAAAGGACAGATCAGAGTTCATACGGAAAACATTTTTCCTATCATTAAAAAATTTCTTTATAGTGAGCATGAAATTTTTCTGCGTGAATTGGTTAGCAATGCGGTTGATGCCTCACAAAAGCTCAAAGCGCTTGCATCAATGGGTGAAGCAAAAGGTGAGATTGGTGAATTGCGCATCGATATTGTGCTCGATGCAAAAGAAAAAACATTGAGCATTATTGATAATGGCATTGGCATGACGGCGGATGAAGTAGATAAATATATAAACCAGGTTGCTTTCAGCAGTGCAGAAGAATTTTTAGATAAGTACAAAGATGCCAATATCATTGGTCATTTTGGCCTGGGTTTTTACAGCGCCTTTATGGTGAGCGACAAAGTGGAAATTTATACAAAGAGTTACAAAGATGCAAACGGCGTGTACTGGAGCTGCGATGGAAGCCCTGAGTTTGAATTATACGAGATTGATAAAGATGATCGCGGAACTAAAATTATTTTACATGTTAATGAAGACAGCAAAGAATTTTTAGAAGCAGACCGTATCCGGGGTATCCTTGAAAAATTTTGTCGTTTCTTGCCTGTACCAATTTATTTCGAGGATAAACAAATAAATAATACAGCGCCAATATGGACAAAGAAGCCATCTGAGCTTACGTCACAGGACTATCAAAATTTTTATAAGGAATTATATCCGTATGGTGACCTGCCTTTGTTCTGGATACACCTGAATGTTGATTATCCTTTTAATTTAACGGGAGTATTGTATTTCCCAAAAATCAAACAGACTTACGAAATACAAAAAGACAAAATACAATTGTACAGCAACCAGGTATTTGTGACTGACGAAGTAAAAGATATTGTTCCGGAATTTTTGATGTTGCTCCATGGTGTGATCGATAGCCCCGATATTCCTTTAAATGTAAGCAGAAGTTATTTACAGGGCGATCCAAACGTTAAAAAGATAAATGCACACATTACAAAAAAAGTTGCCGATAAGCTCGATGAAATTTTTCGCAACAACAGGCAGGAGTTTGAAGAAAAATGGGAAAGCCTTGGCTTGTTTGTGAAGTATGGCATGATGACCGATGACAAATTTTTAGAAAAGGCCAATAAATTTTTGATAATGGAAGAAGCCTCCTCTAACTCCTCCAAAGGAGGAGGACAGGAAACTTCCTCAAAATTTTATACTCTTGAAGAATATCGAAATGCTACTGAAGGCTTACAGAAAAATAAAGATGGAAAACATGTAATTATTTATACGACTGATCCTGTACAACAGGACGCATACATACAAGCCTGCACTGTGAAAGGTTACAAAGTGGTGAAGCTTGAAACCCTGATCGATGCTGCTTTCATTAATCAAATGGAAATAAAATGGGAGAATATCCATTTCACAAGAGTGGATGCTGATATTGCGGATAATATTATTGACAAGCAGGAGCATGCTGAAAGTGTATTAAACAAAGATGAGGAAGCTAAACTGAAAGAGTTATTTGGTTTCCAGATTCCTGATCTGCATGTAACAGTAGAATTGAAAGGCTTAAGCCCTGAAGTGCCGCCGGTTGTTGCAACAAGACCTGAGTTTATGCGCCGGATGAAAGATATGGCTGCTATGGGTGGCGGCATGACCTCATTTTATGCGCAAATGCCGGATGAAGTAACATTAACTGTGAATGAAAATCACCCGATTTATCAAACGTTGTTAAAGGAAAACAACAAAGAAAAACAGGAGAAACAAGTAAGAACACTGGCTGATCTTGCATTACTCTCACAGGGATTACTAAAGGGAAATGATCTTACAACCTTTATAACAAGGAGTGTTGAGCTGATGCAGGGAGAAAAGAAAAGTAGTATAATTTTAGAAGTATAACAGATTAGCTTTTAAGATAAAAAGAATATAATCCACCTCGCTTATTGCGAGGTTTTTTATTTTTCGCACGACTTCACTATAGCGTCAAACAATCATACAGTATACTGCTTCAAAATTGATAATTTTTGAACCAAATCTGAAAGCATTTTCTCCGCTATTAAAACATCTTGCAATTGAAACAGCGAATATATTTTAGCCCAAATCATTAACTGAAAAACCTGAAATTCCAGCTATTAATATTCCCTGGTCAGTATCAGTAACTCCTGAACACGATTTATTTTCCTTCATACGATCATCATTATTATTTCACCATTTTAAAATACACTGCCTATGCAAAAATTAAAATAAGAGGTTAGTCGCTTAACACTTCTGTCAGGCAAAGATCTGTGCCTGATCCTGCTATAATGTAGAAAGCTAAATAATATTTAATAATAACTATCAAAGGAGTTCTTATGAATAAAATAAGTAAGGATATGAAACAACATATCCAATTCAATTCAACATTCCTTTTTATTATCACACTGCTATTCCTGTTTACCGGCTGTAAGAAAGAACAAGTTGCAACAGAAGCACAGCAACAACAAACGGTTACGGATATGAGCACCGCAAAGGCCGATATCATTGTGCATTCCGGTGGTTCAATACAGGCTGCAGTTAATGCTGCCCTGGCCGGTATGGTAATAAAAATTGAGCCGGGGATTTATAAAGAAGCCATAAGTATCACAAAAGCACGAATTAAACTGATTGGACTAACTATAAATGGTGCGGGGGTAATTATTCAAAATCCCGGTGATGAAGAAAATGGAATTATAGTTAATGATAATGGTGATGGCTTTACCCTTCAAAATGTAACAGTAAGGGGGTTCGAAGAAAATGGAGTGATACTGATTGGTGTAAATAATTTCTGTATTTCTCGTGTAACTGCTGTTAACAATGGTGAATATGGAATTTTTCCTGTTCATTGTTCCCATGGCGTGATAGATCATTGCACGGTTAGCGGCCACAGTGATACCGGCCTTTATGTAGGACAATCTTCAGATGTTAATATTCAATTCAACACTGCATTTGCAAATGTGAATGGTTTGGAAGTAGAAAATTCATCTGATATAAAAGTCACTTGTAACCAGTCACACAATAATGTTTGCGGTATATTGATTGACCTGTTGCCGGGCAAGGATATAAAAACATCAAAAAGGGTTTATGTTGGTAATAACCATGTTTACAATAATAACCACAAAAATTTCGGGGAAAAAGGAGAACTGGAATCATATGTTCCATCCGGGTTAGGTATACTTGTACTTGGTACTGATGAAACAACAGTAGAAAAGAATACGGTTACGGGAAATAAGTTTACAGGCATTACGGTTTTCAGCACATTAGTTCTTGGAGAACTCGCCGGTCTTCCTCCTGAGGCATTTGCCGATATTGAACCAAATCCTGATGGTGCATACATTCATAAAAATATTCTTCGAAATAATGGAGCAGAACCGCCGCCAATTGAACTTCCCGGTGTTGATCTTCTATGGGACGGTTCCGGCATAAATAATTGCTGGAGCGATAATAACTTTAAAACGAGTGCTCCTTCGCCGCTTCCATCCTGTAATTAGTCACAGTGTCTTTGGCATTCGCCGGTTAATAATGATGATCGTATGAAGAATGATTTTAAGAGCTGGCACCCAAAATAAATTCCCAACTCATACACAATTAAGAACAGTTAAAACGTTCCTTCAAAAAAAATTTATTTCTTTGCGCGGTTAATATGAACATGCTAATGAAAAAAAGAATAGCCCTCGTTACAGGCGGTTACAGTGGCGAAGCAGAAATAAGTTATAAAAGCGCGATTACAGTAGGGAACAATGTTGATAAAGACTTATTCGAAGTTTACAAAATTGATATTTCTCCCCACGGATGGTTCTGTATAGATAATGATGGGAATAAAACCATCGTTGACCGCAATGATTTTTCAGTAAACCTTAACAACAATAAAATTACTTTCGATGCGGCCTTAATGTGTATCCATGGTAATCCCGGCGAAGATGGAAAACTGCAGGGATATTTTGATATGCTTAAGATCCCTTACACCAGTTGCGACGCAGCTACTTCGGCACTAACTTTTAATAAACGTTATACTGTTGCTGTTGCTGCATTTAGCGGCATACAAGTTTCACGTTCTGTTTTACTGATAAAAAACAGGTTTACAAGCCCTGAGGCAATTATCAATACGCTTCGGTTTCCGGTTTTTGTAAAGCCAAATAATGGAGGTTCAAGTATTGGCATGAGCAAGGTAAACAGCGCTTCTGAAGAATTAGGAGCCGCAATTGATAAGGCTTTTCGGGAAGATGACCAGGTATTAATAGAAGAATTTATTGAGGGAAGAGAATTTACTATCGGTGTTTTTAGAAAAAGATCAGAGATCATCACATTGCCCATTACAGAAGTAATTTCTAAAAAGGATTTTTTTGACTATGAAGCAAAATATCTTGGCAAAAGCGAAGAAATAACTCCTGCTAAAGTAGATGAACGTGTTGCGGAAAAAGTAAGATCGGCTGCCAAAAAGATTTATAGCATTTTCAATTGCCGTGGTGTTGTGCGATTAGATTTTATTTACAATGAAAAAGAAGGTGAGCCGTTTATGCTTGAAATAAATACGGTACCTGGCCAAAGCGAAGCCAGCATTGTACCGCAACAGGTAAAGGCAATGGGCTGGACCCTAAAAGAATTTTATACAGCCCTGATCGAGGACGCATTGTATAATTGAAAACATAAAAATATCAGTCTTAAAATATCAAACTTTAATTGTGTTTAAATTCATAACACATAAATCTTTTCTTGTAAATTTCCTGGTAATCATACTTGTGATATTGTTGCTTGTATTTATTTTTTTCAGTCTGCTTGGTAAAATAACAAAGCACGATGAAACACAAAAAGTACCTTCCGTTGTTGGCAAAACATACGACGAAGCAAAACAAATGCTGGAAGCTGCAAATCTCGAGGCAAGTATCCAGGATTCTGTTTATATCGATACCGCAAAAGCTTTACAGGTAATGCGCCAGTCACCCGATGCCGATGCGATAGTGAAATCAGACAGAACAATTTACCTTACTATCAATCGCTCAGTACCACCACAAATTGACATGCCTGACCTGCGCGGCTTCTCACTTAAAAGCGCCCAGTTATACATGCAAAGTCTCGGCCTGAAAATGGGTGATACAACGTATGTGCCCGATATAGCAAAGAATGCTGTAAAAGACCAGTTGTTTAATGGAGAATCTATTGCCCCGGGCACCAAAATAAATATGGGGAGTAAAATTGGCCTGGTAATTGGCAATGGTGTTGGGCAGGAAACAATAAATGTACCCGACCTGATAGGAATGACGGTTGCAGAAGCACGCTCCTATTTAAGTAACAGCAGGATTGAATTGGGTGCTATAGTTCCGCTGGGACCGGTTACAGATACTGAAAACGCGTATATTGCGAGGCAAAATCCGCAGCCATATTCAGAAATTGCAGCAGGCGAATCAGTAAGAAATAAAATAAGCCCCGGCCAGATAATGGATATATGGATAAGTCCAACTCCCCCTGTTAAAGACACTACTGCAACACAATAACCGACTTAAATAAAAATAATTATGAACACCATAAGTGTTGATGAATTAAAAGCCCGCATGGAAAAGGGCGAGCATGTGAACCTGCTTGATGTGCGCGAAGATTATGAAAGGGCAGATTTTAATATTGGCGGTAAACATGTACCACTTGGTAAAATCCAGGCTATGCAGTTTGATGACATTGACGACTGGAGAGATAAAGAAGTAATCATCTATTGCCGTAGTGGTAACCGCAGTGGCATTGCCGCTCTTTTTATGGAGCAGGCAGGCTTTAAAAATCCGGTAAATCTTACGGGAGGTATGCTGGCATGGCAGGAACTCGTTGGTAACAAGAAGTAATGTAATGTACATAGAAGATGAAATAAGTCATCCTGCTTGTTCCGGAAACTACGGTTTATGTTAGGCTTGCTTCGCTGCTCTTGTTTGCCACTGAAGCCCGGAATAATTCAGTGTTTCAGTAACTCTGTGGCAAATGGGAATAACCAATTTATACATAGTGCTACTTTCTTTTTAAATGTTGCTTCTTTAAGAATTCTTCAAATTCCTCTAAATTAAAACAGGTCAAATTATTTCTCCTTGTTACGCCAGCTTTCTGCGCTGCAAGAACGCCATAACGGGTATCATTAAAACCTTCTATACGGTGAGCGTCAGGATCAATGGAGATAAGCACATTCCGCTCAAGACAATAATCGATCCATCGCCAGTCTATATCCAAACGTTTGGGATGCGCGTTTAATTCTACTACCACATTATTGGCTGCGCATGCATCAATTATTTTTTTATGGTCGACAGGATAACCGTTGCGACTTAATAATAATCTGCCCGTGAGATGGCCGAGAATACTAGTAAACGGATTCTCGATTGCCCTGATCAGCCGCATCATTGCCCTATCTTCATTCATTTTAAAATTGGAATGAATTGAAGCAATTACCAGGTCGAAACTGCAGAGCACATCATTACTGTAATCAAGACTTCCATCACTGAGGATGTCTGATTCAATGCCTTTAAAAATTTTAAAAGGGTTGAGTTTTGCGTTCAATTCATCTATTTCAGCATGCTGGGCAAGAATTCGTTCTTCGATTAAACCATTGGCATAAATTGCAGATTTTGAATGATCGCTTAACACAAGATACTGTAAACCCTTTCGCATAGCCGCCAAGGCCATTTCCTCTATTGTATTAATACCATCGCTCCATTTGCTGTGACTATGTATGATTGCGGTAATTTCATTTGGCTGTATGATAGCGGGAATGAGATGTTGCTGCGCCTTGTTAATTACGCTTGCTGTTTCTCTTAAATAAGGAGGAATAAAATCTATTCGTTCGTATATAAAAATTTCATCTTCGGATGCATAGTTCTCTTTAAAAGAAAATTTTTTATTCCAAGCTTCAAGAAATTCCTGCGAGCAACTTTTTTGAAATAGTGTGTGATAAAATTTTTCCTGCGAAACATGGTAAAATATCAGCAACACATTTTCTTTCCCTTTAAATGAGATTAAAAATTCATTTGAATCAACGACTTCATAATCATTTTTTGCAAAAAACTCAATTAACTGTTCTAACGAAGCGGTAGTTGTCCATTCGAGCTTATCAATTATTTCAAGTTGTCGCCTGAAGTCTCCTGCAATTGCAAATTGTTTGTTGGGAAAAATTTCATGGATCTTCGAGTCCATTTCACGGGCATAAGCTTCGATCTGTGCATATAAATATCTTCCCTGGTGATTTAAATAAAACTCGATTGACTCTTTAATGTTCTGTTGTGTTTTTTCTCCAAAGCCTTTATAAAGTAACAACCGGTTCTCATTACATGCATATAATAAGTCTCCCGGGTTTTCTATTTCGAGTTCTTTCCAAATTGTATTTATCTTTTTTGGTCCAATGCCTTTTATCCGGAGCATTTCCAAAATACCGTCCGGCGTTTTGGAAATATATTCTTTCAAAACCTGCAATTCGCCTGTTTGTAACTGTTCAACTATTTTTTTCCCGATGGTATCGCCAATCCCCTTTATAGAAAAAATCTTTTCGCGTGGCAGCGAATCAAGTTCTGCCGGTAGTTTTTCAATAGTAAAAGCAGCGATAGAATAGGATTTTGCCTTAAAGCTATTCTCACCATGAATATCCATCAATTTCGAAAGAAAGGAAAAGTTATCTGCAATTAAATAGTTATCCATAGAGCAAAGTTGATGAAAATAAAAAGTCCCGGAATAACACCGGGACTTAAATTCTATCTGCTGTTCAAAGAACAAGAAGATTATTTCTTCTTTGCAGCTTTCTTAGGAGAAGCTTTCTTTGCAGCTTTCTTT
>DATBFI010000629.1:0-14986 GCA_036558585.1 Chitinophagaceae bacterium | reverse complement strand
TGGGGAAAATCAAATTCGTTGTGGATCCATAAAAATTAGGCTATCGTTCGTTAGTTTATAATTGCTTTCTATTATTTTTGCGCACTTTAGAAGTATAATTAAATAAAACAACATGCATTTTGAGCTAAGTGAAGAACATTTGATGATTCAAAAAGCGGCGCGTGATTTTGCTGTTAATGAATGTTTGCCCGGCGTTGTTGAAAGAGATGAGCATAAAACATTTCCGCAAGAGCAAATTATGCAACTGGCCGATCTTGGTTTTATGGGTATGATGGTAAAACCAGAATATGGCGGGGCCGGAATGGATACGATAAGTTATGTCCTGGCAATGGAAGAGATAAGTAAGATCGATGCAAGTGTAAGTGTATGCATGAGCGTAAACAACAGTCTTGTCTGCTGGGGACTTGAGGAATATGGTACCGAAGAACAAAAACGAAAATATCTCGTGCCTTTGGCACAGGGTAAAAAAAATGGTGAATTATACATTGGAGCATTTTTATTAAGTGAACCCGAAGCCGGCAGTGATGCCACATCACAGCGCACCGTTGCTGAAGACAAAGGAGATTATTATCTATTAAACGGGACAAAGAATTGGATCACGAATGGTTCTTCCGCAAGCGTGTACCTGGTAATGGCCCAAACAGATGCTTCAAAGGGCTCAAGGGGTATCAACACTTTTATTGTAGAAAAAAACTGGCCTGGCGTTAGTGTGGGTGCAAGAGAAAATAAACTGGGCATTCGTGCAAGCGATACGACAAGCATTTCATTCAATGATGTAAAAGTGCCAAAAGAAAACAGGGTTGGAGAAGATGGTTTTGGTTTTAAGTTTGCGATGAGAACTCTCAATGGTGGTCGTATTGGTATTGCATCACAGGCATTAGGCATTGCGAGTGGTGCTTATGAGTTATCGCTAAAATATTCAAGAGAGCGAAAGGCCTTTGGAAAAGAGCTTATGCACCACCAGGCTATACAATTCAAACTTGCAGATATGGCTACCCGTATTGATGCTGCGCGTTTGTTGTGTTTTAGAGCTGCCTGGCAAAAAGATAACGGCATGGATTATTCATTAAGTTCATCCATGGCCAAAGTATATGCAAGTGAAACGGCAATGTGGGCTGCAACGGAAGCAGTACAGATACATGGTGGTTATGGTTATGTAAAGGAGTATCATGTAGAGCGACTGATGAGGGATGCAAAAATTACACAAATATATGAGGGCACAAGTGAAGTGCAGCGTATAGTTATAAGCAGAAATATTTTACAATAGGTTGTTGTATGCACATGAGGAACAAAACCCTGCTGTGATTGGCAGGGTTTGTTTTTTATCCGAGTTTGTTGATGTACTTGGAGCATTCACTTCAATCTGAATTCAATCCGAATAAATTCAGGTATTTTAAATCCGAATGATCTGACTGGCAAATTTATTTTTGATCACTACTATTTCTATTCAATGAAAAAATACATTTCAATATTTTTTATTCCTGCTTTTATCTTTCTGTCTCTGCTATGTGCTGCGCAGGATAGCCTACTTGTTAGTGATCTATTGAAACGAATAGCAGCACAGCAAATAAAAGAGGATAATTATTTTCTGCCGGGTATTTTTCCTTCTTATATTACAAGCAAAGAAATTTTTAGTAACCGAAAAAAAGATAATAATATTTTTTTCAATGGCCTTATTGCCTATACGTTAAATGATATCAAGCGGCATGTAACTGAGCAGAACCGTTTGATCATTGATTCAATACTTGCAAATGCAAAACCGTTGTTTGCCAAATTTAAAAATCGAAAAGGAAGAGATACTTATAATTTCTGGAGAACAGATACAGCTTATGATTATCCCTATGCAAGCTTTATAAGGTTCTTTGGAAAAAAAACAACGCTGCCAGATGATATGGACGATACGGTTCTCTCTTTACTTGCTCTTGATGCTGATGATCCGGTTGCCTCAAACATACATGCACTCATGCAGGACTATGTAAACAGCGATACAAATAAAGTGCGTTCTGTAATTAATACTTATAACAATTTTCCGGCTTATTCCACATGGTTTGGGAAAAAATTTCCTGTAGTCTTTGATATCAGTGTGCTCTGCAACATACTTAGTTTTGTGCAGCTATATAATTTACAATGGACAAAAGCAGATTCAGCAAGTCTTGATGTAATTCTAAAAACGATTGAAAACAATTATCATATTAATCAACCCGTTTATGCGTCGCCTTACTATGCAAAAACTTCTACTATACTTTACCACATAGCAAGATTAATGAGTATAAAAAAAATACCCCAACTCGAACAACTGAAAGTGAAATTAATTACAGATGCTGTAAATGAATTTGCTCATTCAAATAACTTAATGGAAAAAACTATTCTGAGCATTGCTATTTTAAAGTGGGGTTATGTTCCACCTTCTTTTGTATTACCAGCTATTGCAGATGTGGAAAGCAATATAGAAAAGAATGACTTCTGTTTCTTTGTTGGCAACGTTCCTTCCTATTTTCATGATATGCTCCGCAAATATGCTACAGGCAGAAACATGGGTTTGTTTTATCATTATTGCCCGGCATGGAATGATGTGTTGTTGCTGGAGTATTTGGTGTTGAGGACGAATAATCACATAGTCTCACGATAGGCGACTGATGTGTCACTTCTAATAACCTGGCGTCCTCTGCGTCCTGGATAAAGCGACGCAAAGAATCAGGCATTCACAAATCAGACCTTACCATCACCTCTTCATTTCCGCATAATATTTATGGAAATATGGTATGGTTTCAATGCCTTTATAAAAATTATTGAGTTCAAATTTTTCATTGGGACTGTGAAGATTATCACTATCCAAACCAAAACCGAGGAACACCACTTTACAACCAAGCTCTCTTTCAAATAGCGCCGTGATAGGAATGCTCCCACCTCCGCGAACAGGTATAGGAGGCCTGCCAAATGTAGCTTCAATTGCTTTTGCTGCTGCTTTATATTCAATGCCGTCAACTGGCGTCATGTATGGATCACCGCCATGATGTGGTTCTACTTTTACCTGTACGTAAGACGGAGCAATTTTATATAAATGAGCAATTACCAGCTTTTCTATTTTTTCGCTCTTTTGATTGGGTACGAGGCGGCAACTGATCTTCGCATATGCTTTTGATGGCAGTACTGTTTTGGACCCCTCACCTGTATAGCCCCCCCAAATGCCATTCACTTCAAGCGTTGGACGAATACCGGTACGCTCGTTGGTGGTATAACCCCTTTCGCCCCAGAGTTCTTTTACGCCAAGTTCCCTTCTGTATTCCTCTTCATCATACGGAGCTTTTGCGAGTTGTGCTCTTTCTTCTGAAGAAGGTTCAACCACATCATCGTAAAAATGTGGAATAGTTATATGGTTATTCTCATCATGCAAACTTGCGATCATGTGGGCGAGAATAGTAATAGGATTTGCAACTGCTCCACCGTACACGCCGCTGTGCAGGTCACGGTTAGGGCCTGTTACTTCAATTTGCAAATAAATCAGGCCGCGTACACCAACATCAATACTTGGTGAATCCATGCTGATCATTGCAGTATCGCTGATAAGAATTACATCGGCCTTTAGCAACTCCTTATTTTCTTTTACAAAATCTCCCAGATGCGGGGATCCAATTTCCTCTTCACCTTCAATAATGAACTTAATATTTACCGGCTGTGAATTGGTTTGCGTTAATACTTCCAGCGCTTTTACGTGCATATAAAATTGTCCTTTATCATCTGCCGAACCACGGGCAAAAATTTTTCCTTCTTTTATCACCGGCTCAAAAGGGCCGCTGCGCCATAGTTCCAGGGGATCGGGCGGCTGCACATCATAATGTCCATATACAAGTACTGTTGGCTTTTTTGCATCAATGACTTTCTCCGCATATACAACAGGATGTCCCTTTGTAGGATATATTTCTGCTTTATCCGCCCCGGCATTTAATAAGCGTTGTTTTACTGCTTCGGCACAACGCTGCATATCATCTCTGTGCTCGCTGCGTGCGCTTACACTGGGTATGCGCAACAGGTCAAGTAATTCGTTTAAGAAGCGGTCCTTGTTTTGCTGTTGATAATTTTTCCAGGCCTGCATGACTGATAATTTTTCGTGAATTGTGAAATGTAAATCGAAATAAAAACGTATCACAATAAATTTAAGAGCAACGAAAGTAATATGTTTCAGGATATTTATGAAGCCGGTTTAAGAATAAGCATACAAACATTCATTCCGTTTGGAATTGCTTACGCTTGGCCATAGACTTATGTTTAATCCCATCTTCCCAGGAGAACTTATCCTGACACTTCCGGAGGGCGGGGGGTGAGGTTATTTATTGAAGGTTCTCTTCTACAGCCATCCAGTTTTCAGGCACACCTGCATTTAAATATTTTGTTGCCTGCCGAAGAAAAATTTTTGCTGTAAGATCTGTTGCATCTGTGTCTACAACGGTTTGGAATGCACTAACTGCTTTTTCAAACGATTTGTCCAGGTAATATGATATGCCGGTAGAAAACGGCTGCAAAGTAGTAAGTTTCATTTGCAGTTGTTGTTGCATGTTGCCGCTAAAACATTCGTGAATACTGAGCAGATTTTTTTTGCCTTTTACTCTTACCATCCCGAGATGACGCAATTTAAAATTTTCCGGATGTGAAAGTTGTTGCAACGTTTCATTGGTAAGAATGATACCGCACTTGAAATGTTTGGTAAGATTTTCGATGCGCGCTGTGGTATTTACAGTGTCGGAGATTGTAGTTGCATCAAGACGCAATGCATCCCCCGTAATGCCCATGATGAGCGGGCCTGTATGCATACCTATACCAATTTGAATGGGAGTTTGATTTTTGGATTTCCGTTCAAGGTTAAATTCATTTAATGCCATCTGCATTTCAGCGGCAGCATGCATTGCGTCATCTGCAGAGCCGGGGAATATAGCCATAATTGCATCACCGAGATATTGATTAATAAATCCATGATGACGCCGGATAACAGGCCCCATAAGTTCATTAAAAGAAGAAACAAAAACGAAGTTCTCTGTAGGTGTCATCTGCTCAGAAAGTGTTGTGAAATTGCGTATGTCTGAAAATAATACCGTGACCACGCGCTCTGCCTGGTCTCCAAGACGAACATCAGTAATTACTTCTTTGCCAAGAGAACGGATAAATTCCCGGGGAACGAATTTCACTGTTACCTCGTGAATACGACGTATTGCTTCTTCCCTCTCTCTTGCTTCCTGTATATTTTTTTCATACAATAATGCACTGTTGATCGCCGATGAACATTGAAGTGCAAGCGTAGTGAGCAGCTTTAAATCGCCGGCGGTATATTGAACGGCATGATCATTGAATAAAATGATTGCTCCCATCACGTGATGGTTTACTTTCAATGAAGCATATATGACGGACTGAAACCAGGTGTTTTTTTCCTGTAACTCCTCCCGATCACTAATGATCTCAGATTGACCATTGCCTGCAATTTTAAATATCAAGCGCTCATTGTTACTAAGGTCATTATCGGTAAAAATTACATCACCCGAAGATGCTAATAAATTTAATTTTGTTCCACGTTCATCAAATAGTACTACTATGCCTCCACTTGATGCAATCAGGTGCCGTGCTTCGCTAAGTGCGGTTTGTGCAATCGCATTTGGCTCTATTAATTGTGCAAGTTTTTCCGAAAAATTAAAAATGAGATTTAGTTCCTGGTATAAATTCAGCACCTCAGTTCCAAGCTTTTTCTTTTCTGCTTCTTTATACAACAATAAATTTAGAAGTTCAGTAATTGGTTGTGCATTTTTATCGCTTCTTAGTTTGCCAAATGTTTCGCCATCTACAGTGAGCGGATATTCAAAAGTGGCATGTTCGTTGCATTCTCCAAGCAGCAACTTCCCTTTTTCATCTTCAATGCAAATTTGTGTAGTCAGGTACCTGGCAAGCAACGAAAGAAGCTCGACAACTTCATTCTTTTTCGAAATAATATTGGTGAGTTTTAAACGGGCCATGATTTGATCAGGAGTTTAGAAGGTCGCAGTTGTTGTAATAGTGTCATTCAATACTTAAAACTTCTTTTGCTTTTTTTAGTAATACTTCGGGATCGAAAGGTTTTGTCATATACAAATCAGCGCCTACTTCATGACCCTTCTGCCGGTCCAGTTCCTGTCCCTTGGCGGTGAGCAGAATAATATACACATCGTCAAGGACCAGTTCTTTTTTTACCCGCCTGCATACTTCCATCCCATTCATCTTTGGCATCATTACATCAAGGAATACCAAATCAGGTTTTTCATTGCTGATAATTTCGAGTGCCTTCTCCCCGTTATCAGCAGATAAAAATTCCACATCATTGTCTTCCAGCTCTTCCAATGTTTGCTCAATAAGCATACGAATATGCGCCTCATCATCCACGATCAAAAGTTTTTGTTGCATAAGTTTATAATTTAATTAAGCCATGAGTATTATGCTGTGAGCCATGAGTGATATCCACTTTTTCATTTCAACCCGCAGGCCGGGCCGAAACTTTATTGATACACTAAAAACAGAACATTCTCCAGTCCTTTTTCAAAACGTAATGTTTGCACTATTTCCTGTTTGCCGTTCAATACAGAATTCAAAATGATAATGTCAGGCTGCGAAGAGATTGCTTTTTCCACCAGTTCCTTTCCGTCACTTTCTACTACCTGGTAACCCTGGGCATGTAATACATCGGCTAAAGTGTGAACAGTTGTAGTATCTTCATCTACCACCATCACTTTTTTATGACTTTTGCCCTGCTCCAGTAAACTTCCTACTTCGGCAAATAATTCCTGCGTGTTGATTGGTTTGGTGAGATACCTGTCAACTCCAATTCGGTACCCTCTTGATTTGTCCTGAACAACAGATAAAATGATGATGGGAATATCCATCGTCTGCGGATCATTTTTTAAAATGGCTGCTACATCAAAGCCATTCATCTCGGGCATCATCACGTCAAGAATGACGAGATCAGGATGTTTATCCCGAATACGCGCCAATGCTTCATTCCCGTTCTCAGCTTCTTCTACCAAATAGCCTGCTTCACCTAATTCCTGCCGCAATAGGGAACGGATAGATGCATCATCATCTACTATTAATACAGACGGGTTTTTCCCCTTGAGATTTAAACGTGATTGTTCAACCTGCTGTTTCAACTGTTTAACCAGGTCATCCAGGTGAATGGGCTTTATAGTTGCCGATTTTTGCTGAATGGGCAGTGAGAAAAAGAATGTGCTTCCTTTACCCAATTCACTTTCCAGCCATATTTTACCTCCGTGATGTTCAATAATTTCTTTGCATATCGGCAGCCCGAGACCAGTGCCTTTAGGTTTGTCGGTCAGCGTATCGCCAACCTGTTTGAACTGTTCAAAAACAGCTGCATGGTCTTTAGGAGCTATGCCAATGCCGGTATCTGTAACGGCGACAATTACATCCTCTTTATTTCTTGAAACACGGCATGTAACCAATCCTTCGTTAGTAAATTTTACTGCATTGGAAAGAAGGTTAACCATTACCTGTATCAATTTGTCTTTATCACCTGAAACCAATGGAAGTGCATCATCTGCATTTTTTTCCAACCGGAGATTTTTTTGCATGAATAATGAAGAAGTTGCAGCAACAGCCCTGTCCAGTATTTCGGGCAGTGCAATGGTTTCCATATTCCATTCCATTTTCCCTGCTTCAATTTTTGCAAGATCAAGTACATCATTGATAAGATTTGTGAGGCGCTCACCTTCTGCAATTACCACATTCAGGTTTTCAGAAATTTGCTGAATAGTTTTGGGCAGCTTTGCATCATTTGTGTTCGTTGCCGGGAAAACTTTCTCTTCCAGTCTTTTCTTAATGATTTTTGCAAAACCTAAAACGGAAGTAAGCGGTGTGCGAAGTTCGTGGCTTACGGTAGAAAGAAATGCGCTTTTAGCAGCATTGGCCTGTTCGGCATTTTTCCTTGCCGCATCAGCTTCTAAATTGGCTTGTTTCACTTCTTCAAACAGTCTTGCTTTGCGCAATGCAACACCAACATGTGCAGCGATGGTCGTTAAGAGTCGCTGGTCCTTTTCTGAAAATCGATTTTCCTGTTCAGTGCTTTGTACACTCAGCACTCCGATCACTTCATCACCAACAGGAATGGGTACTCCCAAATAGGAAGCCGCCGGTACACCAATCCGTCGCACACCAAGTTCCTGGCTTTTCAGGGTAATTTCTTTGTTGATTAAAAGAGGTTTTCCTGAAAGAATTATTTTCGATGTAAATCCTTCGCCCAGTTTACGAGGCGGCATTTTTTCACCGTTCTGGTAGAGGAAGTTGATCGTTTTTGTTTTTTTATCGAGTAGTGCCACGTATGAAATATTTGCCTGGAAAAGCTGGTGCACCTGTTCGCCCACAAAATTGATGAGCTCGCCAACATCCAGCTGAGAAGCAAGTGCGCGGCTTATACTGTTAACTGTTGAAAGTTCGGCAACCCGTTGGCCAATTTCCTGTTCCCGTTCGTTAAGCTGGCGGTAGGCATTTGCATTGTCAAGAGCAATGCTGGTGTATGTTGCAAGATTTTGTAAAAGGTTGAGGTGATACTCCGTATAAGCATTCTTCTGAAAGCTTTGGACGGTAATAATACCAAATATTCGCTCCTGCACTATCAATGGAAGATAGATAATTGATTCGGCATCTTTTGCATAACTGCCATCTTCAAGAAGAAGGGGCTTCTCCTCATAATATCTAATGTATCTGCTATATTCTTTTTTTACATCGTTGATAAAAACCGGCTGGCGATTTTCAACACACCATACAGGGAATTGGTTTTTATCGGTTGTACTGCGCGTATATGGTGCATAACGTTTACCACTTTCTACAGCGAACTTATATTCGATCAGTTGTTGTTCGGGCTGGTAAATGCCTACACCAAAAATTGTGGCATCTGCAAGTTGATTGATATGTTCGTACAGTTTATAAAAAATTGTTTCAAAGTCTAAGGAAGCGGTGATCTCTTTTCCTATATCACTTAACAACTCAACATTTTTCTTTCCTTTTTCAGTTTCGGCCAGTAATAGTTTGGTTTCATCAAAAAGACGTGCATTTTCAAGAGCTACGCTCATGCTGTTGATCAAAGTTTCTAAAAGCCTTATATCAGGTTGAGTGAATGCGTGTTCTTTGTCTATATTCTGAAGTGAGACATAACCCTTTATTTCCTTTCCTGTAAGAAGTGGTACAAACAAAAGAGATTTTGGCATTTCTGAATCTTCGATCGCTGCAATACCATATTCAGTTCGTGCCTTTTCTTCAGTTTCGATATAAATAGTTTGTTTTCTTTCGATGAGTAATTGCCTCATCTTATTGATCGGACGCGGTTCAAAATTATATCGCTTGTTATTTTCAAATACGTAATTGAACTGTTCTGTTTTATTAGCAAAATTGAAACTGGCGATAACGACGGTTTGTGCCTGGAAAAGCGTTTGTACCCGGTCGCCTACAAGATCATAAATGCTTTGCATATCCATTTCCCGTACAAGACCTTCCTGTACACTGTTAATTAATGCCAGTTCTGCAGTTCGTTGCTCGGTCTCTTTTAGCAATCGATTTGTTTCATCAAATAGCCTTGCATTTTCGAGTGCAACGCTCATACTATTGGCAAGCGTTTCTAACAATCTTATATCCGACTCACTAAATGCATTTTCTTTATCAACATTCTGTAAACTAACATAACTGGTGATTTTCTCACCAATGATCAGTGGAACAAATACTCCCGATTTCATTGGTTTCGTTCCTGCCACTGCTTTTCTTCCAAACCATGCTACCGACTCTGTTTCAGTGTTGATCACAATTTTTTGCCGTGTCTGAATAAGGTGTTGCCTTAACTTATCAAACGGGCGTGATGCAGGATAAAATCTTTCTCCATTTTCAATGGTAAACTTAAAATGTTCCAATCCAGTTTCCTGGTCTAAATTGGCGATAATAACAGCCTGTGCATTAAAAACATCTCTTATGCGATTCCCAACAAGATCATAAATTTCCTGTATATCCAATGCACTTACCAGTGCCTCCTGAACACTATTTATTACTGCCAATTCCTGCACACGCTGACTTAATTCAACAGTACGTTCCGAAACAGTTTTTTCCAATTCGCGATGCTTAACATGAAGTTGGTGAGTACGGTAGCGGATCAACAGGTACACTATAAAGATTGCGAGGAAAGCATATAATAAATAGGCCCACCATGTTTGATACCAGGGAGAACTGATCGTAAAACCATAGGTGGCCTCGTCACTAACCTTTTGATATATATTTTTGGCCCTTACATGAAATTTATAATCACCGGCTGAGAGATTGGTATATTCTTTATAATAATTATTGCCCCAGTTGCTCCAGTCTTTTTCAAATCCTTCTAACCATGTTTGATACTGTGTTTTTTCTTCCTGCTCAAAAAAAGGAGAAGCATATTCAAAGCGCAGGCTATTATTTGAAGAAGCGATTGCAATATTTTTTTGATCGTCAGTACTGCTACCCGGGTTCAGAATTTGATTTCCCGCTGCAACGGATCTAAGAATAGTTTTAAATGGCTCATCATAATTTTTTTTCAGATTTTCATCAAAACGAACCAGGCCGTCTGTTGTACAAATCCATACCGTGCCCTCTTTTTCGGGATAAAACTGGCTTATAGTTCTGTCTGAGACAGGAAGCAATGCTGTTTTATCAATCTTGTAGCTCCCGTCCGATTGAGGAACTGCTATTTCTGATTCTTTCCCAAACCTTATCCAAACCCTGCCTGAATGGTCTCCTGTCATGTAAACCTCATCCTTGCCCCCGGCATTATTAAAGGTGCCGAACGTGTTGTCTTTAAAAAACCTTTTCGTTTTTTCGTCAAACCTGTAAAGCGCTGAATCAGCAGCAAAATAAACTTTGCCGTTTATTGTATAAACAGGGCCGCAACCTGATCCCAGGCCATTTTCTTTTCCAAATTTTTCAGCACTGCTTTTTGAAAGATCAAGATTTCCTTTGTCATCAAACCCAAGAGTAAGCCGATATACAGCTTCATTTTGTGTGCCTTCCCATATTGTTCCGTTCTCATCTTCGGCAAAGGTCCATCCCTGTTGATTAATCCCGGAAAAATACCCCGCAAACTTCCAGTCAGATAGTTCATTTTTCGAAGTAGGTCTTGTAAAAATCGCTACTCCCTGTAATGCATCCCCTGCAAAAAGAATATTGGGATATTTTTTTGAAATGTAGAGACTGGCTAATTGTAAATTACCGCTTACGGAGGGACGAATAATATGTGTTTTTTTATCTTTTATGGAGAAGAGACCGTCAGTGGCAACAAGCAATTGCCCATTATCTTCCAGGAAGGCAAATACCTGGTTTGTGAAAATATCTTTTACAGGTTCAAAGTGCGCGGTATTAGTATTAAATCGTAACAGGCCATTTGTTGTTCCAAGGTAAATAGTTCCATCAAAACGTTGCACACAAAGTGAGGCAGTGGTAATTCCCGATTGAATAGTGAATTGTGTAAGGGGAGAGGAAGTTTCTATTCTGGAGATGCCGTTATCCAAACCCAACCATACATTCCCCTGGCTATCCGGGTAAACTGCATATACGGATTCATCCTGTAATCCCGCAGCCCTGTTAATGACCTGGAGCGTTTTTCCGGCTTTATCTATAATTATCAAACCTTTACCTGCCGTGGCTAACGCATATGAGCCATCTTTTAAAAGAGCGGCCTTGTATAAGGTAGCTTTCAACAGTGAATCAGCTTCAACAGCAAAATGGCGAAAGCTTTTTCCGTCATAGATATACAAACCACCATAAAACATTCCAAGCAAATATTCTCTTTTATTATCCTCACTATAAGGCAACATGACCTGCATTCGCTCTTTTCCAAGAAATTCACTGCCTGGAATTAATTCGAGCGAATCGTTTACCATTCTAAATAGCCCTTGTCCCTGTTGATGCACGTAATAAGTACCATCAAGATAAAATGAGTACATGAACTTTGTTTTCGGCTCCCACGACTTTAATTCGCCGGTTACCTTGCCGGTACTGTCTTCCTTTAACCTGAATATTCTTTCACGTGCCTGGAAATAAACGCCTTCATCTGTTGCATATACGGACCAGATATCGTTGAAGTTGCGTAAAGAAGCGGGAATATACTTTAATAAGGAACGGGCTTTCATTTGTCCCATGCTATCGGGTGAGAGATAGCCAAAATCACTAATGGCAGCGTAATAAATGATTCCTTTTTTATTTTTTACTAAAGATCTTACAGCCACCGTACCGCTTACAGCGCAATTTATTTTTTGCCATTTTATACCATCATATTGAATTATATAACCCTGGCTTCCAAAATACATTAAGCCCGCTGTGTCTTCCACTATTGACCAGCTTTGAGGATAGGCCTTATATGTTTTTGGATAAAAGTTGGTAACAAAGGGTAAACCCTTTTCCGGGTTTGGCTGCGCATTTAACAAAAGCGGGAAAAAAATAGTAATAAAAAAAACAGTATAACTAAAGGAAAAGAAAATACAAAAAAGCCTTTTGAGCAACGCAGAGTGAGAGTTGTTTTTTCTCATGGCAATTATACGGATTAAAGTCTTTACAGGTTTCCACGAGAAATTGAATGATAAATACCGATGTGTTTTATAGAGTAATTTGCAATCCGGTAAATTTAGTATAAAGATTTTGAAAATTTTTATCTTTTCTTATTACCAATGATTTAAGATCAGATATACCGACAGTAATAATTGTTTTCGAATAATTTCCGTTTCAAACCTTCAACTCACAACATGAATTGGTTTGCCTTCCAGGAATGCTTCAATATTTTTTGCCGTAGTATCTATAATTCGTTGTCTTGCTTCGCGGCTTATCCATGCAGTATGGGGGGTGATGATGCAATTTTTTGCTGATAACAAAGGATTACTCTCGTTGGGCGGTTCAACAGATAAAACATCCAGTGCAGCACCTGCAATCCTTTGGTGATTAAGTGCATCTGCAAGGTCCTGCTCATGAATAAGTTGTCCTCTTGCCGTATTAATTAAGAACGCGGAAGGCTTCATAAGCTGTAAAAGAGGTTTATTTACGAACTGGAGATTATCTTTTTTCAAAGGGCAATGCAAGGAAATAAAATCACTTTGCGCAAACAAAGTTTGCAGGTCTGTATATTCAGCAAGATCGGTTTTCTTTTTGTTCGGCCCGTGATAAATAACGTTCATGCCAAGTGCGTTTGCAATACGTGCCACCCTCTGGCCAATATTTCCAAAGCCAATAATCCCAAGAGTTTTATCGGCAAGTTCAATAATTGGTGTTTTTGTATAACACCAGTCAGGCGCCTGCAGCCATTCACCCTCTGCAACAGAATTTGCGTGAACACCAACACGGTTGGTAAGTTCAAGCAATAAAGCAATTGTATGTTGTGCCACTGAAACCGTGCCATAACCGGGCACATTACAAACAGTAATATTTTTTTCTTTGGCTGCATTAATATCGATCACATTATACCCGGTAGCAAGTACACAGATCAATTTTGTGCTATGTAATTCCAGGATTGTTTCTCTGCGGAAAGTGAGTTTATTTGATAAGATAATGTCTGCGTTCTTGCAACGCCCGGCTATTAAATGTTCAGGTGTGCGGTCATATACCTTTAATTCACCAAATTCTGCAATACTTTGCCAGCTTAGATCTCCCGGATTTACAGTATAACCTTCCACAATAACAATTTTCATTGAGCATTAGCTTGAGGAATAAAAGAAGAAATGAAATTAATTTCTTCCGTTCACAAATACCATTCGATTTAATTCTATTTTGAAAAAATTTTTTTAGGTAATGCAATGATTCAAATAAAAAACGGGTCATACTCCATAGGAAAACATGCAGGAAAAAGAACTGATAAAAGAATGTATTAACGGTAGCAGGGCTGCACAACATTTACTGTATAATAAATATGCAGGTTCAATGTTAGGTGTATGTTACCTCTATACAAAAAATATAGCGGATGCGGAAGATATTTTGCAGGAAGGATTTATCAAAGTATTTACCAAATTATATCAATACAGATTCAAAGGCGAGTTGGGTGCATGGATACGAAAAATAATGGTAAATACCGCTATCACTTATCTCAGCAAACACAACCGTTACAAGAGGGAACTACAGATAGAAGATGTTTTATTACACCCGGTCAGTGATGAGAACCCGGAAATACAAATTGATACAAAACAACTGGTTGAAGTAATAAGAGAACTGCCTGTTGCCTATCAAACTGTTTTTAATCTGGTTGCTGTGGAAGGGTATAGTCATGTAGAAGTAGCAAGGCTTTTGAATGAAAATGAAAATACGGTCAGGAGCAGGTATAGCCGGGCAAGAGCAATGTTGATACAAGCATTAAAAAAAATTAATGAACAAACCGAAAAGCAGAATTATGCAGGACGGATTTGAAAAAGATATACAGAAACGCATGCAGGATTTTAACCTGGAACCATCGCCACAGGTATGGAATGAAATCGATACTGCATT
This sequence comes from Chitinophagaceae bacterium, assembly GCA_036558585.1. Taxonomy (GTDB): domain Bacteria; phylum Bacteroidota; class Bacteroidia; order Chitinophagales; family Chitinophagaceae; genus DATBFI01. The sequence continues at coordinate 487 of DATBFI010000629.1, read as the reverse complement.
AAGCGAGAAGAAAAGACGCAGGTTTATCCTGTGGTGGTGGCTCCTGCCTTTAATGCTTGCAGGAGGCGGCGTTGTTTGGTTTTATCATGCCGGTTATAAAAGCAATATTCCTTCTGTGGTAAGTAATCAAAAAGAAAAAGTGGAAGGAAACGAGAACCAGTCTATAAGAAATAAGAATAAAAATGAGGGGATACAAGAAGAAGGTTATGCAAAAAACCAGGATGCAATACCTGATTCAAAGCAAGTTCGCTCATATCAGAAGGATGATCTTGGTCCTGGTAAAAGTGCTGTTACAAATACAAACAGGGATAAAGAGAATACAACAGGTAGAAGTAGTATAGAAGCAGCGAAGATTGCTGGACTATCGGAAATTGTTCAGCAAAATGATACGGGCATTAACCCTGCTGATAAAAAAACGGATAGTTCGAAAGGGGAACCTTCATTGTCATCTGGTAAAAAAGACTCTTCTGCCGTTCAGCTTTTGTTT
>DATBFI010000628.1:0-6939 GCA_036558585.1 Chitinophagaceae bacterium | reverse complement strand
TTCATTCAATACAGATTTTAACAGGTTTACAAACGTGTATCAAAAATTGAAATACAGTTCTCTTGCTTTAACACGGCAGGAGCAAGGGGTTGTTCAAACGTTTTATCGTCCTTTTGTTAGTAATGTACGAACGCATGTTCCGTTCAAAACAAGATTCGGCAAATTCTTGAATATTTATAATACGATGGCTTATTTCAAACAAAATAAAAATGCATAATATGGAGCAGCAAATACAGGCAGAGCAACAAATACAGTTAGACGAGGCTTTAAGTAATATTCAAAAACTGGTTGATAATATCGAAAAAGTAATTCGCGGAAAAAGAGCCCAGATAAAATATATTCTTACAGCACTGCTTGCTAAGGGCCATATATTAATGGAAGATGTTCCGGGCACAGGTAAAACGGTGATGGCAAAAACGCTGGCTCAAAGTATTTCAGGCAGGGGTGAACATACGGGAGTTAATTTTAAACGTATTCAATTTACACCTGATCTGCTGCCGATGGACCTTATAGGCTCTCATATTTTTGATGACATTCAAAAAGAATTCATTTTCAAAAAAGGGCCATTGTTCTGTAATGTTTTATTAGCCGATGAAATAAATCGCGCATCGCCAAAAGTCCAGTCTGCCCTGCTAGAGTGCATGGCCGAGAATCAGATAACAATTGGTGAGACAACTTACAGGCTCGAGAATCTTTTTTTCACTATTGCCACACAAAATCCTGTCGAGATGGAGGGTACCTATCCTTTGCCCGCAGCACAGCTTGATCGGTTTTTTATTAAAATAATTTTTGGTTATGCAGATGAGGAAACTGAACTTGATATTTATCGCGATTATCTCGGCATACAAAATAATTTAAGCCATATAGAACAGGTTTTGTCGATGGATGAAATTTTGTTTCTGCAAAATGAAACAGAAAAAGTTTACATGCATGATGAACTTATAAAAGCAGTACGCAATATTGTACGTGCCACCCGGAAACATCCCGATATTGTGCTTGGCGCTTCAACCCGCAGTGGTATTACGTTTCTTAAATGTTTGAAGGCTTTCGCGCTGGTCAATGGCAGAAGTTTTGTTACTGAAGAAGACCTGCAGCAACTTACTAATGCAGTGCTTGATCATCGTTTTATCTATAGAAGCAAGGAAGGGAAACAAAAAGCATTAGCCGGAATTCTCGACAAAGAAATGGATAAATTAAGTAAGATGAAAGTGGCGGGTTGAGAAGTTGTTTTGTGTTTTGGTTTTATGTTTTGTTATTGGTAGAATAAAGAGCAAAAAGTATTTTAGACAGAAGTGATTCAAAAAATTAAAGCGTCGTCTCCCTCTCATTTGGAGAAGGATTAAGGTGAGGTTGTGACAAAAAAACTATTAGAGATTAAGCGAAGTGAACAAAAGCATACTATATAAAATCTTTTTTCTTTCTCCTTGCCTGCTCCTTGTCGCTTCTTACTCCACGGCACAATACAACAGGACCAGGGAAGAGGCGCGGTATGAGATAGATGCAAAGCGAAAAGGCGTAAATCCTGCCGCTAAGGACGCGTTGCCAAGAAGCCGCGAATTTATTCGTTTAGACAGCACATATTATGTTGGATGGATGTATGAGGGCATGTATAAATATGACAGAAGCAGTGATTACCTCGGTTATAAAAATGCAATTATCCCGTTACAAAAAGCATTTGATCTTTTAGACAAAGATTATGGGAAAACTTTCTACTCCATTTATAATAGTCTTAACAGCCTGATCGCAAATTTTTCCCGTTACCAGGATTTGTACATGATATTCAGTGCACTTAAAGAATGCTACGACAACGTAGAAATGCCGGACAAGGGGATGGCACTTGTTGGTAAAATTCAATCTTATAATTTTAAAAATGACTATGGTTTTGAATTATGTTATCAGCGGTCATGGATGTATCACCGCAACCGGTTTTTTACTTCACAGAATTATAGCTTTTTAAAAAACTCTGTTGAAGAAAATGAGAAGATGGCGTTTCAATGGTGTTACAACGGGCTTGCATTTATTAATAAATACGCTGCAGAGAACGATGCCATTTTTGGCTCGGGGCAAACAGAACAAAGAAAGCTCACGATTTATCATAATCTTGCTTTGCTTCACTGTTACAACAAAAACTACGACAGCAGTGAATACTATTATGAAAAACTTGCAGAGGGTGGTCGTGTTTCATGGAACAACTTTGGGGGAATGAAAAGTGAAACAGGCGATTTTGCCACTGCTCAGCAATATTTCAGCAGGGATATGTATAAAAGTTATGAACATTTTTTACGCGAGCCATATTATTACCTCCCGGAGTTATATGTGTATTCCGGCAAAACAAAGCAAGCGATAAAAATGACCCAGCAGATAATTACAGAAAGCGGCTCTACACCAGGTTTTGGCTGGTATAATATTGCGCTTGCAAGAAGCTATTTGTACGATGGTCAACTGGACAGTTGCGAATTTGCTTTGAATAAAGCTGCCAATTTTAAAGAGTTGCATATTGGTACTACGCTTACGCAAAGTCAATATGATTTTACAATTAACCTGTTACGTGTTCAGTTATACGACAAAAAATTACAGCAGGAAAAATTTTTGAACAAAGGCTGGTGGTACTCGCCAAAAAGTTTATACAATATTGCATCATATAAGGCACAAAAAATGATGGCAGAATATGTAGTAGTAAACCAACTGGCTAATAATCCTGAAAGAAAGAGGTTGGTATATGACCTGTTTTGCGCCGAATCAACCACATCATTTGATGAAGCATGGTACCTGATGAAAGACTTCAGTCCAAAATTCTTTACGAAGAAATATGAAAACTATCAAACTGCAGACAGGCGGAGAAATATTCAACGCTACTTTAAATTATTTAGTGCAAAATTTGAATGGGAAAACGGGAATGAAACAAATGCAACAAAAGATCTTGAAAATATAGATCGGTCAGCATATGTGGATACAGCTCACGAAAAATTATTTATTGCACGCTTGTATGAATCCCTTGCAAAAGCATATGAAGGGAATGATAAAGGAAAGTTTGAATCGTATAGCGATGGTATGCTGGAATATTATCCGCAATTAATTCCGTTTTCAGGCATAACCTGTTCTATAAATCTTTCTGTTTCAGGAGCAAATGATGCTGTTACAAAGCAGGTAATAAATGATTTGAAAGATTGCGATATTAATTTCAATAACGATAACAGTATTGCCAATGCAAATGTTGTGTTCAATAAGAAAGGAAGTGCCTATGAGGCAATTATAACAGTGTACAGTAACAATAGAATAATTATTGCAAACAGGGAACGCCTGATTTTTAAAAACGCAAATGGTGTTGGCAGTGAAATAGCTTTGCGGATGTTTGGCAAAGGTGGGGCTCTTGTATATGAACCCCGGGAAAAAAAATAGCAGGAAATACCTGCTATTCTTGAAAGTGCTCTGGGATTACTACAAACTATACCTTATGGGCAGAAAGAGTTCTAAGCTGTTTGTTTCTTTCAGTATCAAGCCGTCTTATAATAAAATCAACGCATTCAATAAAAAATATCTTGTCACTTAATTCTGCCATTATTAACTCATCTTGTACAGACTCACAGGATTTTAAGCCATAGATAATCTCATAAATCAGTTTTACAATTGCTAATTTGTTATCGTAGTCAAAAGGCTTTTGTGATTCTGAGGATCTAAGGTTGTTGATCTGTAACACAATTTGCCGGGCGGCTTGTTTTTTGTTTTTGGATTGCACAAATGATTTTGCCAGTTCATTTGCCATAGCGTGGATGTTGGACATGGAATTGATTTTTTAAGGGTTTAACTACCTAAAAATAAATTGTTCTTGGATAACTTTTATAATATCCAAAAATTTAATCCGTTTTTCATGGTTATTAAAATGCCGGAAAAATTTTGAGCTGTTTTATATGACTTCTTATGACTTTTTTATTTTGAAAAAATAAAGATTACCGTTAAAAAATTACAATAACCGTTTCCTTCAACAAATTCTATCGTGAATTTTTTCAAAGGATTCAATAACTAAAATTGCATCATATAAAAATTTGTACTTTTCGACTTAAAATAAATTAATCTATAAACAACAGGCCCTCCATACTTGATTCGCCAATTGAATACCTGAAAAGTGTAGGTCCTTTACGCGGTGACCTGCTAAAAAAAGAATTAGGCATATTTACTTTTCGCGATCTACTTGAACATTATCCATTAAGGCATATTGATAAAACTATTGTAAGCAAGATAAGAGACATAGGTCCTGCAACAGATTTCATACAGGTAGCGGGCACCATAACAAGTATTGAAATAATCGGGGCAAGAAGCGCAAAACGAATGGCAGCAGAGTTAAAAGATAATACCGGTTATCTTGAACTCGTTTGGTTTCAGGGAATAAACTGGATACAAAAAATTTTACAGGAAGGAAAAGATTATTTGGTATATGGAAGAGTTGGGTTCTTTAATGGCAAACCACAAATAAGCCATCCTGAAGTTGAATTGCTTACTGAAAGTACTGCTGAAGGGAAAAATTATCTTGAACCTGTTTACCCAACTACAGAGAAACTAAAAGCAAAATCTTTAAACGGGAGACAAATCGGAAAACTAACTGCTGCTTTGTTGCCGCAGTTGTCAGAAAAAGATATTCCGGAAAATATTCCGGCAACCATTACAAAAAAATTAAAGTTAGCCAGTCGTTTTAAAGCCTGCTGCGACATTCATTTTCCAAAAAATTTACATGAGCATAATGAAGCATTGAAACGCCTGAAGTTTGAAGAACTTTTTCTTGCACAGATCAGGTTGCAGATCACAAAGCTAAGACGACACCGTAACAGTAAAGGTGTAATGTTTGAAAAAGTAGGTCCCCTGTTTAATGATTTTTACAACAATTATCTTCCCTTTCAATTAACAGGTGCACAGAAAAGGGTATTTAAAGAAATACGATCTGATACGGCAAAGGGCCATCAAATGAACAGGTTGCTGCAGGGCGATGTTGGAAGCGGTAAAACGATCGTAGCCTTATTGTGTATGTTGCTGGCTTCAGACAATGGTTACCAGAGTTGCATAATGGCGCCGACCGAAATTCTCGCGAAGCAACATTACGACAGTTTAATGTATCTGTTGAAAGATATGCCTGTAAATATCCGGTTGCTTACAGGAAGCTCCCGCTCTGTTGAGAGAAAGGAAATTTTGCAAAATCTCTCAAACGGTTCTGTACAGATGTTGGTAGGAACTCATGCAATTATTGAAGAAGCCGTGCAATTTAAAAATCTTGGCTTTGCCATTGTAGACGAACAACACCGTTTTGGCGTTGCACAAAGAGCAGAGTTATGGAAAAAAGCTGTTATACCGCCACACGTTCTTGTAATGACTGCAACTCCTATTCCGCGAACACTCGCAATGACAGCATATGGTGATCTTGATTACAGCGTAATGGACGAATTGCCGCCGGGCCGCCATCCGGTAACAACCGTACATCGTTATGAAACAAAACGTGCCAGCGTGATGGATTTTATAAAAACAGAAATTGAAAAAGGAAGACAGGCATATATTATTTATCCGTTAATCGAAGAAAGTGAAAAGCTGAGCTTTGAAGATCTTATGCAGGGGTATGAACAGGTAAAAAGTTTTTTTCCTGAGCCACGATATAGTATAAGCATGGTGCATGGTCGTATGCCTGCTGAACAGAAAGATGCTAATATGTACCGGTTTGTGCGGGGTGAAACACAAATAATGGTAAGCACTACAGTTATTGAAGTGGGCGTTAATGTCCCCAATGCAACAGTAATGCTTGTAGAAAGTGCGGAAAAATTCGGGTTGTCACAATTGCACCAGTTACGCGGTCGTGTGGGACGGGGTGGTGAAAAAAGTTATTGTATTCTTTTAACGGGAAGTAAAGTAAGTAATGATGCCCGGGAACGTATAAAGATCATGTGCGCTACAAATGATGGTTTTGCAATTGCGGAAAAAGACCTTGAATTACGCGGCCCCGGGGATATCGAAGGCACAAGGCAAAGTGGCGTGTTAAACTTTAAGCTGGCAAGCATAGTTAATGACAAGGAGCTATTAGACCTGGCAAAAAATTATGCAGAAAGCATTTTAACTGATGATGAGGAACTTTCCAAAGCCCAAAATCTTCCCTTAAAAAATTACCTGTTATCGCAAAAAGGAAAAACGGTTTGGAGTAAAATTTCGTAAACAACAATTAAACCCGGCGGGCGTTTAATATATGTATTTGAGGGGATCTTTTTGTACCCAACATTTGAGCACTTTTGCAGTTTTCGTTGCGTCGCACTCTTGTACTGCAGGAGAATAATCAGCAAGTTAAGGTTTAAAGGCAAAAAATATCGCCGCATTTTTCTTTACTGATTTTCGAATACAACAACTGTTATGGATGATCAGATACAACAAACAAAAAATAACCGTAAAAATACTTTCGATATATCCGTAAAATATTCAATAAGCATATTACTTTTTTCGCAACTTTTTAAAAAATATCGCTTGAGCCCTATTACACGTTTCTGCATAAGCATTCTCTTGATGCTTACTATTGTTAAAACAAGCTTTGCCCAAAGCCTTGAGTATGTTGAAAACAAAGGCCAATGGAATAATAAGGTTAAGTTTCAAAGCGATATGGGAGGCAGTGTTTTCTTCTTGCAGCAACAGGGGTATAAAGTCTTACTCAACAGCAAGGAAGATCTTCTAAATATGGCGGCACGTTATTCCGGTCATTTCCATCGTTCTACAGGGCAATTGAGTGTGGGAAAACTAGGTACAACTCCATCAAAACAAATATTACATGCCCATGCTTACGAAGTAAATTTTGTAGGCTCTTCTTCCAATGCAACAATAGTTCCTGATAAACCACTTAACACTTACAACAATTACTACAAAGGAAATGACCCTTCTAAATGGGCATCAAATTGTAAAATATATCAGGCCATCACTTAT
>DATBFI010000627.1:0-8582 GCA_036558585.1 Chitinophagaceae bacterium | reverse complement strand
GGATTGCTGATAAAATTTTTACAATTATGTTCGTACGAGCCGACCATGGATAGCCAGTTTCTCTCGTTTGCTTCTTTATCGCATTCACTCTATCAACTTTTATTTGAGCCATTAAAAATTATTGAACAAAAAGTGGTGATTTGTCCAGACAATTTTATAATACCCTTTGAAGCATTGTGCATTGATGATAAAGGAAAAAACTATCTGGTTAACAATTATGTATTCAGCTATGTTTATTCTGCGCGTTATTTTCTGAAGAAATACAACCCCTATGAAGCGGCGGGTGATTTCGTTGGCTTTGCCCCTGTATCTTTTAAAACTTTTCCGGGTGTTGCTGATCTAAAGCAGTCCGGGAATGCGCTAAAACAATCTGCAGGATACTATAATAACACAAAATTATATACGAACAAGAGTGCCTCACGCCATAATTTTATAAACACTGTTTCACGATATACCATCGTGAATATATTCTCACATGCACGTGCTGATACCACCGGCAATGAGCCGGTACTCTATTTGCATGATTCGGTTATTTATTTTTCAGAATTACAATTACTACAAAATCCTGCGACAAAGCTTGCGGTTTTAAGTGCGTGTCAAACACATGCAGGCAAAAGCGCAACGGGAGAAGGAATTTTTAGTTTGGCAAGAGGATTTGCATTGGCCGGTATTCCATCTGTTGCGGCAACATTGTGGCAGGCTGATGAACAAACCATTTACAAAATTTCAGAAAAGTTTCATGAATTTCTTTCACAGGGAATGGCGAAAGATGAGGCGCTGCAAAAAGCAAAATTATTTTTCATCAAAAACAGCAGCAGTGAGAACCCATTTCCTTATTACTGGGCTAATATTGTACTGGTTGGAAACGCAGAACCCATTACGCTTTCTGAAAACCATCATGCATTGTGGTGGATAGTTACAATAATTGTAATATCCATAATTATTTTACTGGTGGTAAAAAAGCGTTTAGCATAGTTCACTCTTTTTGAAATAACCAATCAATAACACCAATACATTCTACACTTCTGATTTATTTCACCGCATCTAAATTTTTTTTCTAAAAATCAATGATACCTGTTTCCCTCAGAAAGCATTGTACGATTAATATTCTAAACAAATATTTTAATGAGAAGGAAAATCAAGCCTGCCATTAAAGAGTAACCATTAAAGAGTAATCCGTCAAATTTATTTGAATGCAAACAGATATTGTCAAACAGGAGATACTACTGATCATTGATACATTTTCTAAAAAAGAGTTGTGTGAAAAGAATGGATCGCAAAGCTATTGTCATCAGTCTTTCGCCAAACAACTTGAAGAGGCCTGCTGGAATGGTTTACTCGACGAAATGCTTATTGGTATTGTTCAAGAGTTAAGCTCACAGAAGAGACTTTGTCTTTGGCAGATACAACAAAGTAAATCCTTTCTTCAAATTGAACTATGCAACTATCCGCATAAAGTGGAGAAACATTTGTCTATAAACCCATATGTTTTTCTGTCAACAGCGATACAAAACTAAATACTGATGACGATGAATTTTAGCATGCTTAAATATGAACCATGCTAAAATCTGACCTGACCACAGCTAATCAATCAAATGATTAAAGAACACCGTATGCAATCCATAATTAATTGCTTAAGAATCTCATTTAATCCGTGCACCAAAAAGCAATCACTAATCTTTGCTATGATGTTAACCTGTATAAACATTTTTGCACAAAGAAATAATAGTGAAGGGATCTGTGTTAAAGGAATTGTTTCTTTTGAAAACAAGCCTGTTGCAAATGCCGCAGTGCTGTTACAAACAGCAACAGATTCTTCATTGGTGCAGGGCACTTTAACAGACAGCCTGGGCAGCTTTGCTTTCCATAATATACAGCAGGGAAATTATTATATATCAGTACAGTCACTTGGCTATGAATTTTTTAGCGGTCAAATATTCTCAGTTGACAGCCTTGCGACAGAATTTTTAGTTCCTCCTGTTGTACTAAATATGGCACCTGTAAAAGCACTGAACGAAGTAGTGGTGAAATCCAAAAAGCCATTGATAGAAAAAAAGATGAGTGAGATAATTTTTAACATAGAGAACACTTCTTTAGCTAATGGAGGAACCGCATGGGAACTTTTGCAGAAAGCGCCCGGCGTTAAAGCGAACGAAACGGGAAGTATCAGTTTGCGGGCGGGCCAGGGAGCTACGATTATGATCAATGATAAAATGGTTAATCTCGAAGGAGACGAGTTAGTAAATTTTTTACGCACCCTGAGCTCTGAACAAATCAGCAAAATTGAATTAATTACTAATCCTTCGTCAAAGTATGATGCAGAATATAGCGGTGGGATAATCAATATCGTAACCAGGAGAAGCCGCGAGGATGGATGGCATGGAACTTCACTGCTGGGATACCAGCAAAATACATTTGCGAAATATGATGCAGGAATAAACCTGAACTTCAAACATAAAAATCTCACTATCTCAGGAAACTATAATTACAGGAACGGGAAATATCTCACAAGGGAATACCTGGAACAGGAATATCAAAATGCAGGTCTGTCTACTGTGTATGATGAGACGTTGAACAGGTACAGGAAACTGGTAAATTCAGATTGTAAACTGGATCTTAGTTATGCGGTAAATAAAAAGAGTACTATAGGGATTATGATAGACAGGAGATCCTCAAACTGGCATAACAATGATATAAGCGTAACTCCCATTTATACGAATAATCTAAAAGCAGATTCAACGTTTTTGTCGCACATACTTATCAATGGTAATAAAGATTATCTTTCTTTGAATACCAATTATAAATGTGCATTTGACACGCTTGGCCAATCACTCAATGTTGATATAGATTACCTCCAATATCAATCATTCATAAGTTCTTTTAACGTAAACGAGTTCCTCGATTATTATAATAATAAACTACGTCCGGCCATCACTTTTAGAAGCGAAATGCCGCAAATGATCAGGATATACACAACCAAACTGGATTATTCATATCCGTTAGATCTCAACTCAAATCTGGAATTCGGAGCAAAGCTCAATAAAACAACAACTGATAATAATTATCTTTTTGAAAATCTCATTAATAATAACTATACAAATGATACGGGCAAGAGCAATCATTTTATATATGAAGAAAATATAGCAGCGATGTATGGTGATTTTTCTAAAACGATCAATGCCTTTACATTCCGGGTGGGGTTAAGGGGTGAATATACGAAGACAAAAGGAAATTCTTTAACGCTGCAAAACACGGTGAATCGTTCATATTTCAAAATTTTCCCGACGGTTAGTTTGCAACAACAATTCAGCGATAACTATCAATTAGAATTCAACTACGATAAGAGTACCGAGAGGCCTTTTTACACTGATATGAACCCATTCCGGTATTATTCTACCCCCTATTCTTTTACTGAAGGAAATCCGTTCTTACAGCCATCGTATACGCATTCTTTTGAGCTCGATCAAACATTTAAAAACAAATACATTGTTTCATTCTACTACTTTATCACCAAAGGCGATTTTATGCAAATACCGGCGCAGAGTAATGAAACAAAAACAATAGCCTTTTATCAATTAAACATGGATAAGAGTATAGATTACGGTATATCGCTGGAGTTGCCTTTTGAAATTGGTCACTGGTGGCAGTCATATAATTCGATAGATATTTTACATCAGAAGGTAAGTTCTGCATATTTAGGAAGTTCTTTTTCGAATCAAAAAACAATGGCTTATATAAAGACTACCCAGGCTTTTGTTTTATCTCCGAATTGGAGTGCTGAAATACAAGGCACCTATCAAAGCCCTGCCGTTAGTGGATTATTCTATACGGGAAGTTATTCAGAAATCGGGCTCACAATAAAAAGAAAGCTGTTTAAAGACAAGGCAACATTAAGCCTTAATTTCTCTGATATCTTCAAAGGTACTGTTACTCCTTTCCGGGTGGATTATCTCGATCAAAAAAGTAAAGCAAGTACTGACGGTGACATTCGTGGCATAAGAATAAATCTGTCCTGCAAATTTGGGCAACCAAAAAATAAACAAGATATGGAAGAGCATGCCAGTAATGAAGAGGAACGGAACAGGGTTGACAAATAAAATTAATACAACACTTTATATAACGATCTTTTCGCGAAGAATAAATGCAACGCATTAGGAGGCCTACTGATGTACCTGCATTTACGTCCACACACTGAGGACCCTAAAAACAGTGAATCTTTAATTACAAACACTATAATTATTAAACATTAAAAACAAAAAAAAATGAAAAACGAAAAAAAGTTCAAATTCGATGCACAACAAGCCGAATTGATAAGCCAGTCTTTTAATGATCTTAAAAATGATGCCATTAAAGCAATGTCTGCCAATGATACAGTAGGTGGCAAAAACAAGATTAAGATTAAAATCGTGTTCAAAAAATCCTCATAACGTTAAACATCCCATTACCAAAGGTTAAGGGTCATTGTTAAATGGCTCTTAACCCTGGTTTTACAAAATCTTACATAAGCCATATTCAAATTGAAAAATCTTCCACCGGATTTTTAACACGATGCACTCGTTCTTTCTGCTTTTAAACTACCTGCGTAAGTTCTTCTGAAAAAGCAGTACATAAGCTTCAATAAATCGTAACTCAACCTCGCCAATAATATTTCATTTTAAAGAATAATAATAATGGAACCAACTGATACCACTATTAAGTGCAATTCTCTCGTCTTAAAAGTTGCCAGCAGGTGTAATTTGAATTGTACCTATTGCTACATGTATAATATGGGCGATTCTACTTATAAAAATCAGCCCAAAGTAATGTCAGACGCTGTAGTAGATGGTATCCTGCAAAAAACTTTATTGCATTGTCGGCGGCATAACATTGAAGAATTTCTATTTGTTTTTCATGGCGGAGAGCCTTTGCTTGCCGGATTTGAGTTTTACGAAAAGTTTGTTTCGAAAGCAGTGAATTGGCTTTTGCCAGGTGTCAAACCAATATTTCGTATTCAAACCAATGCCACGTTGCTAACTGAAGAGTGGTGTGAATTATTCGGAAGACTGAATATTCATGTCGGCATCAGTCTTGACGGAACACCGGAAGATAATGACCTGTTCCGGATCGATCATAGTGGTAAAGGTTCTTATGCAAAGATCATCAGGGGATTAAAGATTGCACAGCAATCGCCATTCCTGGAGAGCAAACCGGGCATATTGTCGGTATTAAATGTAAATGCCGATCCAATCAAAACTTATGAACATTTTAAAGATCTGCAGGTAAACTCGGTGGATTTTCTTTTTCCTGATTCGAATTATGATCAACTTCCTCCACCGGCCCATAACAATAATGAAACGGCTTATGCGGATTGGCTGATACAATTATTCGATCGCTGGCTGTATGAGCCGGATAATAAAAGAATGAGTATAAGGTTATTCGAAGGAATAATTATGGCAATACTCGGAGGTGACGCTTCTGATGAATTTTTGGGCTTTGCAAACAATGAACTGCTGGTTATTGAAACAAATGGTGGTATCGAATCAGTAGATGTGCTTAGAATTTGCGGCGATGGATTTACAAAACGCGATGCTAATGTGCTCACCCATGAATTTGATGAAGCATTGCAAAATGACCTGTCCATGCTATATAATCTTAGCCACAAAAAATTGTGCAAACAGTGTATGGCTTGTCCCGTAAAGGATATCTGCGGAGGAGGATCCCTGCCTCACCGGTATAGCCGCAACAATGGTTTTAATAATCCATCCGTGTACTGCGAAGACCTGCTCAAGCTCATCACCCATATTCAAAACAAAGTACTCGAACAATTACCTGGTGAACTATTGAACTCATGTGGAATTGATTTCCTTCATTTCGAAGATGCAAAAAAAATGATACAACAACCTATAAGTGATTTTGCTGAACAGGATTTCTGCGAACTCGAAAATTTTTAATCAGGTTGTACAGGAATTACTAATTATTAACGGTCAGACAGGATTAACTATATGAAAATTTTCAAAAGAAAATTTCCTTTCAGGGAACAACTTGACGCGCAGGACTGCGGCCCTTCCTGCATCCGGATGATCGCCAATCATTATGGAAAAAATTTCTCACTGGAATTTTTTAAAGAGAACTGTTCCATGTTTCGGCAAGGCATATCACTTGCCGGTCTAAGTGAAATGGCAGAAAAAACCGGGTTCAGGACCTTGTATGTGAAAGTGAATTTTGAAAAAATGGTTGAAAAAGCGCCGCTGCCTGCCGTTGCACATTGGGACCAGGATCACTTTATTGTTGTGTACAAGATCAAAAATAATAAGGTATATGTAGCAGACCCGGCATTTGGACTCATTACATATACAAGGAAGGAATTTTTGAGTGGTTGGGCCAATAGTATGAAAAACGGCGAGGAGGAAGGTATCCTGCTGCTACTGCAGCCTACTCCTGAATTATTTGAAAGAGAAGATGCAAGAAAGCAAAACAAAGCGAGCTTCGCTTTTCTCACCCGTTATCTTCTGCAATATAAACGCTATGTGATTCAACTATGCCTGGCACTGCTATTCGGAAGTGTTTTTCAGTTGATCTTTCCTTTTCTCACTCAATTCATCGTGGATTATGGAATCGCTAACCAGGATATAAATTTTATTTACATCGTGTTACTGGCAAAACTCACCCTGTTTGTCAGCAGCATCACTGTGGAATTTATACAGGCGTGGATACTTATCCATATCAGCAGCCGGATCAACGTATATATCATTTCAGATTTTCTTATCAAACTGATGCATCTTCCTATTCGTTTTTTTGATACTAAACTTATCGGAGATCTTACTGAACGCATACAGGACCATAAACGAATAGAGCAGTTTCTGACAGAGACTTTACTGCAAAGCATTTTCTCTGTTTTCAGCATTCTTGTATTCGGCATTATCCTCGCAACTTATAACGTTACAGTCTTCCTGATCTTTTTAATCGGAACTTTTTTGGAACTGGTTTGGATCTTCATCTTTTTAGGAAAAATGAGGCATCTTGACAATAAAAGTTTTGCCCTGTTATCAGCCGATCAGAGTAAAATATATGAATTGATCACAGGAATGCAGGAGATAAAATTGAATAATATTGAACGGCAAAAACGTTGGGAATGGGAACGAATACAGGCCGCTTTATTCATGGTAAACCTAAAAAAGTTAAAGGTCAACCAGTTCCAAAACGGAGGCTCTCGCTTTCTTAATTACCTGCAGGTTGTTTTGATCATATTTATCGCTGCCATGGCGACGGTGCAACATACGATGACCTTGGGAACTATGATGGCAATTATATTTGTAATAGGTCAACTTAATGCTCCTATTGGTCAATTGATCAACCTCGCCCTTGAAGGTCAGCTGGCCAAAATAAGCCTTGAAAGGCTTAGCGAAATCCATTCAAAACCTGATGAAGAAGAGGGCAAAAAAAATCACACACAATATTCATTGTCTGAAAACCGGGCTATCGATATTCAAAACGTCTCGTTTACTTATGCCGGTAACGAAGCGAACCCTGTATTAAACAATATTAATTTATTTATCCCCCAGGGATCACTGACTGCTATCGTCGGCGTGAGTGGGAGCGGAAAGACAACACTGCTTAAGTTACTGCTAAAATTTTATGAGCCACAAAGTGGCACGATAAATATTGGTGATAGAAATATTGAGTGTATCAATAGCTCATTCTGGCGGGAAAAATGTGGCACAGTTATGCAGGACAGTTTTATCTTTTCTGATACTATCGCCAATAACATAGCACTGAAAGAACCTGTTAATGAAGAGAAACTTCTGCAAGCAGTAAAAATTGCCAATGCTCATGATTTTATAGAATCATTACCACTAAAATATAATACGAGAATAGGCCAGGATGGAGTCGGGATAAGCCAGGGACAACGTCAACGCATATTAATTGCAAGGGCAGTGTATAAAGACCCGGAATATTTATTTTTTGATGAGGCCACAAATGCCCTCGACGCAGAAAATGAATTGGTAATTATGCGAAACCTTGAAAGTTTTTTTAAAGGAAGGACGGTTATCATCGTAGCCCACCGGCTTAGTACAGTAAAAAATGCGGACCAAATTATTGTAATTGACAAAGGCAGGATCATAGAACGTGATAATCATGAGAAGTTAATAGCAAACAAACTGAAATATTATGAACTAATACGTAATCAGCTGGAATTGGGAAATTGAGAAATTTATTTTTGTTTAACTGGTTAACAGAATATGCATGGAACAGAATACGATCAATAATTCATTTAGCGGCAACGGTGTTTCATTACAACTCAGGTCCAGGGAAGTATCCGAAGTGATGGGAAGCATCCCGGCCTGGATAGGATCGTGGGGAGCATTTTTGATCATTTTTCTTTTTTCAGCAGCAATGTTTCTTTTTTTTAATATCCATTTTACAGAAAGAATTCCTGGTAATGCATCAATAAGTTCAACACGCGTTGAACCAATAGCGAAATCACAACAAAATCTTTTTTTAAAAGTAACAATACCTGCAAATGATTTTGGCAAAATCAAATCAAAAAAATATTTAACGGTGTCATTTAAAGAAGGAAAAAATAGTGCATACAAATTGAACAT
>DATBFI010000626.1:0-2431 GCA_036558585.1 Chitinophagaceae bacterium | reverse complement strand
TCAAATTTTTTTTCATCACGCAAAAAATTATAGATAGCACGAATGCCCGGTCCTGAAATAATCCTGTCCCAGCTTGGAATTCCTTCCGTCTTTAAAAAGTATTTTGTTATCTCCATGTCAATATCCCTTCGTGGTGAAAAGTCTGTATGGCCACCTTCCGTTGCAAAAGGGTGATAAAATTTTCCATCCCAAAACAAACCTGCTTCACCTAAACCTGTGCCCGGGGCAATAATAGCCATGTTACCTTCATGCTTTTCACCCTTATGGATCATTACCATATCTTCATCATGCAAATATGCAAGCCCGTATGCATTTGCCTCAAGATCGTTTATGAGTGCAACATTGTCAATGCCCGTTGCAATCTTTACTTCATTGCCATCAACCTCCCATCCCAAATTCACAATTCCGGCTTTATTATCGATTACAGCACCAGCAACGCCTACACAAATACTGTCTGGCTTTGCATCATGCTTCTTCGCAAAATCCTGAACTATTTCTTTTAAGGAGCCGTAATCCCTGCAATAATATTGCTTCGAAGCTATTGCATAAATATCGCGTCCGTTTATTTTATACAGTGCAAGGTTCATTTTGGTAGCACCAAGGTCACCGGCAAGAACAATCTTATTTTTAGCTGGCTGCAACCGGTCAGAATAAACGATCGGGATCACTTGTTAATTTTGAAATGAAGAATGGTTCAAATGTATGGGATTTAATTTTTTCTATACCGAACATTTGAATTACTGTTTAACTTTCCAGAGCTTGACCCAATAATACTAAGATCGCGTTTACTTCTGAGGTAATTCCATTGAACTATGTGGAGTTAAAATGCCACATTCTTTGTCCTGCTTTCGAAAGAATTATGACAGCTTAAGTTTTGATCAGGCTGAAAAAATTAATTCCGGTTTTCATTTTCCCATCGCCGCCACAACACTGACGAAGGAGTGTCTATTCTTCATGCCTGTGTGTAAATTTGTTTTTGCGAATGATAAATTTTATATCTGAGAATTTACATTTCATAATGTTAAGTTTGCATGGTGCTCAAATTAGAAAATATTAAAACAATCTGTGTATGCGGCGCCGGGACAATGGGCAGTGGTATTGCACAAATTGCTGTACGGTCTGGTTATAACACTATCCAGTTCGATGTGAATGAAGCAATGCTCGAAAAAAGTAAAGCAAATATTACGACGGCCTTACAAAAACTGGTTGAAAAAAATAAATTATCAGAAGAAGAAAAAAATGCCACATTAAATCGCTTATCATTTACTGATGCAATTGAAAACTGTCAAGCCGATATTATTATTGAAGCGATTATTGAAAACAAAGAAGCAAAAATTGAATTGTTTAACAAAGTGGCGGAAATAAATAATGCCGATACGATTTTCGCCACGAACACTTCTTCTATTTCTGTAGAAGAAATTTCTGCGGCAACTTCTGCTGTATCAAAGGTTGCCGGAATGCATTTTTTTAATCCTGCTCCTGTGATGAAACTTGTAGAAATAGTAGTGACCACACATACTGAAAAACAGGTTATTGAAATACTTACTGAACTTGCAAAGCAATTTGGGAAAATTCCAGTTGTATGTAAAGACGTTCCCGGCTTTATTGTAAATCGTGTAGCCAGGCAATATTATCTTGAAGCATTGCTGCTTTTAATGATGGGGCTGACTGATATAGAAACAATAGATGCGGTAATGGAAGCAACGGGCTTTAAAATGGGCCCTTTTAAATTAATGGACCTGATCGGCATGGATGTGAATTATTCTGTAAGTAATATCGTATGGGAGGCTCTTGGAAAACCGGAAAGGCTAAAGCCATCTGCAATTCAAAAAGAAAAAATAAATAAGGCTGAACTCGGAAGAAAGACCGGGAAAGGATTTTATATATATTGATACCAACTCTGCATGCACAGCATTATACAAAATACTGATTTTAGCTTCGCAAATGGCAATAGCGCTTTACATGATAAGAGTGCGATCCTGGTAACGGGAGCAAGTGGCCTTTTAGGCACTCATCTTGTTCAGGCATTAATAGAGAGTGGAAAGCCTGTAAGAGCTTTATACCGAACAACAATACCTCAATATAAACATGCCGGGAAAGCTGAATGGGTGCGGGGAGATGTTCTTGATATTTGTTCTCTTGAAGAAGCAATGGATAATGTAAAGCAGGTATACCATTGTGCTGCTATCGTAGTTTTTAATCCTAAAGAAAAAAAACTACTGCATACTACGAATATTGACGGTACTGCCAATATTGTGAATGCCTGTTTAAATAAAAACGTTGAGAAATTGCTCTATGTAAGCTCGGTTTCGGCATTGGGCAGAATAAGACAAGATGAACTTGTATCAGAAAAAATGCAATGGTCTGAGGAGACCAACAACAGTGAATATGGAAGAACAAAATTTTTTGCGGAAATGGAAGTATGGCGCGG
>DATBFI010000625.1:0-17345 GCA_036558585.1 Chitinophagaceae bacterium | reverse complement strand
TTTGACATTTTTTCTTATCCTGTAACCGCGAAGGAAGTATTATATTTTATGAATAAGCCTTATACAGAGTCAAAGTTGCAGCATGCCTTAGATGAACTTTTGAAAAATGAAACTATTTTTAAAAGCAAAGATTACTACTCACTCCACAACGACCAACTATTAGCCATTAAAAGAACGAAAGCAAATAAGGCAGCAACTAAGCAACTGAAGATTGCAAAAAAAATTGCGGCTCTCTTAATTCACATTCCTTTTATAAGGGGTGTGGCTGTCTCTGGTTCACTTTCTAAAAATGTGGCATATGAAGGCAGCGATATAGATTTTTTTATTATTACAAAAGAGAATCGCTTATGGCTTTCCAAATTATTTTTTACAAGTGTCGTTAAATGCGCAACATTTTTTGGATTGGGGAAATGGTTTTGCCTCAATTATGTTGTTGATGAAAAAACCCTTGAAGTGCCCGAAAAAAATATTTTTACTGCAACCGAAATTATTACGCTGCTTCCATTATACGGATCATCTTTGTTCGATAACTTTTTTGCAGCAAATGAATGGGTTTATGATTTCTTTCCAAATCACCCGGCAAAAACCAATATTGCAAAAGAAACCTCGTTTGATTTTTTAAAAAAAATAATTGAGTGGTTAATAAACAATGTGCAGGGTGATAAGGCCGATACGGCACTTATGCGTTATTTTAATAAACGTTGGACAAAGCTAAAAACCCAAAATAAATTTACAGAAAGCGGCTTTCAGCTGGGGACTATGATGGCAGATAAACACTTTTGCCGGCCCTACCCGGAACACTTTCAGCAAAAAATATTAGACAGATACGAGGAGAAAGTTCAACTAATAAAGAATACGCTTCGGGTCGCTATCTAAACCAGTTGAAGATATATTAGCTGCCGGTTTAGTTAAAAGTCTATAGACAGGAGAACATCGAACTACTTACTCTATTAACTTCCATAAACCTACTGTTCCTGACCAAAAAGCTTGGACTATATCTTAGCTATTCCCTTAATTTTCCCTGTCTTTATTTTTTCCCACAACATTCCGCTTCTCGCTTTTAATGATCGCATTTTCAATTTTAAACCGGAAGTATTTTTATTCGCTTTATGATATGACATTTCACTTTGTATCCAATTTATTGCATGGTCATAATATCGCCTGTTATAGGTCCGTTTAAAATCAATATCTCTGTCGGTGGTGGTCTCCCAGGGCAGGTCTTTAATAAATATATTTTCAACTTCGGTATACAATGGTGTCCCTTTGATGGGATAAGCAACAGTGATAGTATAATAATCAGGATCAGATTCCTTTAAGTGGATCAATGTTTCTTCAATGTCCTTCTCATCTTCGCCCGGGTAACCGAGCATGATAAAAGTGCCTGCCTCCATACCATATGATTTTACCAATTGGATCATTGAACGAACATTCTCCACTTTTACTCTTCTGTCCATTGCATCTATCACTTTTTGTGAACCACTTTCTGCCCCGATCCAAACCCTGAAACAACCGCTTTGCTTTAGTAACTGCACCGCTTCCTCATTTAACCTGTCAGCACGCGTGATGATCTCGTAGGATACAACTAATTTTCGGTTTTCAATTTCATTTGCAAATTCTTTAAGCCAACGATGATTGATCGTGAATACATCATCTACAAACCAAATTTTATCAAACTCATAATGTTGTTGCAACCATTCAATTTCA
Organism: Chitinophagaceae bacterium; assembly: GCA_036558585.1. GTDB lineage: Bacteria > Bacteroidota > Bacteroidia > Chitinophagales > Chitinophagaceae > DATBFI01. Next base: position 15,641 of record DATBFI010000625.1, on the reverse strand, counting down.
TCGGCGACCAATTTAGGATTTCTCCTGCGGTAACTGGCCCCATAAACTGCCCTGCTGCACCATTTACAGGAATAAGGACATCCGCGCATAGTGCTAACGTTTACCATGCTTACACCATGCTTTTTTTTCCACGCATCAAAATATTGCTGCAGATCGATTTTACTCCTGTTAGCAAATGGCAATTGATTAACATCCTTTATCAACACACGTTCCGGATTAGTAATGATGTTACCATTCGCATCTTTAAAAGCGGTGCCTGTTAAATTATGTAAATCAGGGCTGATCTGTTTGGAATATGTATTAACAATTTCAAGCATTGTTTCTTCACCTTCACCAAACACAATTATGTCGGCGCCATATTGCAAAAATTTTTCTTTGTGATTACGAACTTCAGGCCCTCCAAGAATAATTTTTGTGTGTTGTAAAGAAGGGGCATTTTTTATAAACTGGATTATTTTCAGCACATTAAGTTTGGTCATCAGGTTGGTGTAAATACCAAGGAGATCAGGACTTTCATCAAGCAGATAATTTTTCAATTGCTCAAGTGTGCTGAAGGTTGAATCGTAAACATCATTAGGAAAATTGTGTTGCTCCAGGTATGCAGAAATGTAAAGAATACCCAGGGGTGGATAGGGCCTCATAATAACCTGCTCTTTTACATCTTCCGATAAAAAATAACCGTGTGTTAATATAATTCTCATTCTTGTCCGTTCCTTTTTAATACAATGCAAAAATGATCAGCCAGTGACGAAAACATAGAGTTACCCCAAATTTCCTCCCAATGGTTCAGCCTGTCTAACCAGTGCCTGCGATTAAAGAATTGTTTTTCAAGATAGGAAGGTGGGATAAACAAACCTACAGGATAAGTTTGTACAGGTTTAAATTCTGGCTGAAACAGTCTTTTAATGCTCCGTGGCGAATAATAAAATACAGGAATAGAAGAGCCATTGACCTGAAACAGAACGGACCTTTTTTGCCGGCGAAATGCAGTACTGAATTTTCCTTTAAAAGTATAATATAACATTTCCCATAAACAGGACCGGCCCATTACCGTTAAAAACAAATGACTATCTGAGGCTGTAATTGAAGAAATATCTTTACTTAATTGCTTAACCATGTTCTCATCAATGCAATTTATTCCGCCAAAATTTGAAAACACGAGGTCAAACTTTTCATTTTTGAAATGATCTGTTACGTCACTAAAACTGCATCGTATAAATTTAATTTGAGGGCTGTTAATTTTTGATCTGTATAACTTTTGCTGAGCTTTTCCTATCATTTCCCCGGATTCATCCGTAGCGATTACTCTATGTCCTTTTTCTGCAAAATGTAAAGCATCTTCACCGGTACCACAATTGATCTCCAAAATTTTCAAGGACCTGTTGCAGGATCGCAATAGGGGAGTTAAGATTTTCCAAACCCTTTTCCTTTGTAATCTTCCGATAGAGGATTCTGTAAAATCTGAATCATAAGTTTCAGCCAGTATATCAAAGGGTGATTGTTGCAACATCGACATCAATTTGAAAAGGCTTTCAATTTTCTTTTAAGCACCATCTCATTTGCCGCATAATAAGGCATTTTCAAAATTTTTTTCCAACCATCAACCTGCAGATCCCCGGGATGGCGAAAAAAACTTTTTAACAGTTCTCCAGCTTTTGCGCGGTGAAAATTTACATGAACATACCGATGCAATTGTTTATAAAAAGCGGGTGAATATGTATTTCTAAACATCAACATTAGTTCATTGGAATCCGTCCAGTTTGTTTTCTCTCTTAGTTCAGCCTGTACTCTTTCATAGAATTTTGTTCCCGGCAAAGGATACGAAACAGAAATACCAATATCATAAGGCAACAATTCATTGATCATTTTTATCGTCTTTTCAATGTCATCTTTTGTTTCACCCGGATAGCCAAACTGGATAAAGAAAGAGGGCTTCATGCGGTACTTTTTAATAAGCTTTGTACTTTCATATATCTGCTCAACGGTAGTACCCTTATCCATTGCATCAAGAATTTTTTGCGAACCGCTCTCCGCTCCCATCCAGATATTGTCGCAACCTGCACGTGCAAGATCCTTAATATAATTCTCCTGTAATAAAAGATCAGCCCTTGCCTGTATCTTAAATTTTAATTTCAAATTTTCCTGCTCAACGAGATCAGCAAAATGGTGCACCCATCCCGGCTTCAATCCAAAAATATCATCACAGAACCAAATGTGATCGAACTGGTATTTTTCTTTCAGCATCTTCAATTCCGCAACAACGTTCTCCGGCGAACGTGAGTTATAACGGTTACCGTAAATAGGCTTTGCGCACCAGTTACACTTGAACGGGCAACCCCGTGTTGTGCCCATGTTCATTGAAAAATAGCCGGCGCTATTCGTCCACATTTTTTTGTATGGCGTTAAATCAACCAGATCCCATGCAGGAAACGGAAGAGAATCGAGCTCTTTTATTACATTGCGTTTTACTGTTTTGATAAGGTTGCCATTTTGTTTGTAAGCCAGGCCCTGTATGGATAAAAAGTCCGTTTCATTATTTGAAAGTGCATTGGTCAATTCAAGCAAGGTTAATTCAGCCTCACCCATTAATATGAAATCTGCGCCCTTATCCAGATACATTTCATAACGGTCTGTTGAGTCAGAACTTGAAACAATTACTGTACATCCCTGCTGTTTTGCAAGTTGGATCATCTGAAAAGCAGCTTCACGCATGTTGGTGAGACACATCTTCGTGAGGTAATTAAACCCATCATCATAGATCACAAAAAGTTTTGGCTGATGTTTTTTCAAATATGGCAAAACCTCGTATGGGGATTGAGCAAACATCGTATCATATAATTCAACATTATATCCCTTTTCACGCATTAATGCAGCAGCATACAGAGTACCCAGTGGAGGGTAAGGCTGCGCTGTCTTCCATTGTTTCGGATCAAAGCGAAGAAAATAAGAATGTGTAAAAAGGAGGTTCTTCATATCTGTTCAATTTAGCAAATTTAAGTAAGACTTGCCCGGGGCGGAAGATTTAAATAACATACACACTTTACACAAGTGCTGTCAGTGTCCATATTCAATGTTCTTCTGAAATTTACTGCATGTTCACTATTCAAAATATTATCGAGTGAATTTTTACGAACATTTCCAATTGGATTGTGAAAAAAACACGGCCTTACTGTTCCGTCAGCTTCTATCACTGCAGACACCCATGGCGCATTACATCTTTTATAAGGAAAAGGATTAAGACCATACCACGCCGCATAATAAAAATATATTTTCCGTAGTTTTTCAGTTGATTCCGCGATAAAGTGATGCTCGATGTATGTTTTATAACCATTAATTATTTTATCAACCATAGTTTTTAATTCTTCCAGGTCCTCCTTTGCCAAAAGAATATCATGCTGTCTTGTTTCGCTCCAAAGCACCTCACGATTAAATGCATGGCTGCTTACATCAGCAGGAAGAAAACTTATTTGATCTAATCCCATTTCTTTTGTGGACTCAATGATAGAAGGCCAATGCCTGAAGTTAAGTTTATGTATCACAGTTCTTGCCGTAATCCTGTAAGAAGGATTGATCGATTTTATATGTTGCACCGCTTCTTTTAATTTATTGTAAGCACCCGGAATATTTCTTATATGATCATGTATAGTTTCATTACCATCGAGTGAAACAATAACATTGTTTACAAATTGAAATAATTGATCGGTGTTTTTCTTCAAGGTAAGACCAGTAGATAAAAGTGTGATCCTGATTTTTTCTTTTTGGAGTATTTCGCAGAACCTGAAAAAATTTGTATTAAGCAATGCTTCTCCCCCCGACATTACTACCTCTTGTGTTCCAAACTTTTTTAGTGAAGAAAGCAGTGATTCAATGTCCTTTTCAGTTAGCTGTTTTAAATTCCTGTTATCCTTCCATATATCACACATCACGCATCGGCAATTACAGGCGCTATGCGGCATTAGGATCACGATAGGTAATGCAGAAATTTTGTGTGTCTGTAAAGTACGGTAACGCTTAATTGTATGATATAATGATTGTTTGAACATGATACGAAAGGTAATTTCTTTTTATACAAAGCCATGGAAAAGGACTGTTATTTTTGAAAAGCTTGTTTTACCCACAATAAAAGTTCAATATATCTTTTCTCAAAATTTATATTTGAAGTAATATTCATTCTCTCTTTTTAATTTGAAATATAAAATTCTCCTCCAGCAAATTTTTCCTGCTGTAAACAAGATTCAAATGAAATCCATTTTTACCAGCAATAGTTTGAATCATCTCCATATCACATCCGTCGCAAAGTATCATTAATACAGTAGAATCCGAATGCATGTAGTGCCTTAGAGAACCAAATAAGACATGGAAGTATTCCCCATTCTCTCCGCAATACCAGGAATAATCTTTGTAAGTATTCGGTTGTTTTTTATAATAGGGTGGATTGATTGCGATAAAATCAAAATACTGATGTGAAATATTTTGAAAAAGATCTGAAAGGATAATGTTTACCCGAACATTATTTGCTTCACAATTCCTGGTAAGGAACTTGACTGCAATTGGATTGATATCTGTCGCAGTAACATCCGCCCCTTTCTTTGCAGCAGAAATGGCGATAAGACCACTACCGGCGCCTAATTCTAAAAATGTTTTTTCTTTTAAAGGATACCGGGCCAGGTATTTCAACAATAATTTTGTACTAAAGAAAAAGCCCGGATGAAAAACTTCCGGTGGGATTACCAATTTAATTCCATCGTGTTGGTAATTCCTGGTCTTAGAAAGATGCTTTACCACCAATGGTTTATACGTTACACCAACAAAATATTTGATCGCATTTCTCATCACTAAAATCCTTCAATTTCCGGTTGGCGATATCTCCATAATCGTTGAAATGCTTTCAGTTCATATGGTTTCCAATAAATTCCTGTTCTGTATCGGATAGAGGCCAATGTACGTATGATGCTTCGCTTTATGCTACTCAACCGAAGGTCAGAAACAGTTGGGTAATATCCATTTAATACCGTTTCAAAATCTTTTATTTTATTGATCATTTCCGGTGTAAGCCATGGCGTAAGCGGATTTTTTCTCAGATCAAAATTTTCCCAGTGAGGACTTATCCAGTCTTCCAGTTTTTCAGGAAAACGAAAACCTGTTTCCAAAACTTTATTATACATTTCTGATCCCTCGGTAGGCACCGGGCTATACACATAAATAATGATCTCCGTTTTTGGGTTGATTGATTTTATTTCTTTAATAAAGGCAATGTCCTGGTCAATTTGCTGCATTACCTTTTCGGGGGTATCAGCAGGTGTACCGAGTACAAATGAATATTCCGGAATAATGTCAAACTTCGCCATTCGCGCAGCAAAACTTCTTATTTGTTCCGCTGACTGAGTTCCGCCTTTATCCATTTTTTTTAATATCTCATCATTACCGGTCTCTGCTCCAAAAAAGATCATTTTACAGCCTGCTTCCCTCATTAATGAAAGTGAATCATCTGCATATTTATTGATAGTATCAATTCTCCCTTCGCCCCACCAAATCATGTTTTCATTACGGATAAGTTTAGAAAATTCGACAACTCTTTTTTCTGATACAAAAAAATTATTGTCATGAAATTCTATTGCATTGCCACCATAATTCTCTTTTAAAAATTTGATGTCTTTATAAATAAGTTCTGCAGATCGTCCTTTCCATCTTGCGTTATAAATGGGAACCACAGCGCAGAATGAACATTTAAATGGGCACCCCACACTTGAATGATAGGCAATCGTTTTTGTTCCGAGATAAGTTTTACCCAGGTATCTGCGGATCGGATAAAAACTGTTTAATTTTTGATATGGCAATGGTGGCAGGTTGTCCTGGTCATACAACTCATCTTTTCTTGTCTTGACGATTTGGTCGTTTGCCCGGTAAATAAGATTGCCAATTAATTCAAAGGGAGTATTCCGCTCAAGCGCTGTTAATAATGCAGGAAAGCTTTTATCGCCAGGTCCATTAATGATGAAATCAACATACCCTGATTCCAAAACTACTTTTGATTGATTAGAAGGAAAATAGCCGCCCCAGATTATTTTTATTTGCGGATACAATTCGCGTATTTTTTTTGATATCGGAATTGCCTGTTTTAGCTGCGGTCCCGGCATCGATGTAACCCCGAAATATTTAAACTCCCCGGAAGATAAATATTGAAAAATTTTTTCCCCGGGATCTGATTCCAGATTTCCATCTATTATCACATAATCAAATAACCCTTCGATTGCAGCAGCCGCCGCCAAAATAGAATTTGGTATGCGTGGTTTATAGTTAGCACTTCGGGGATTGAATAATAAAACTTTATTCATGCGGCGACAAAGTTAGCTAAAAAGATTTTTGGTGATGTCAAATGTAATCCGGTTAACTTTTGTTAGGCCAAGTGCCGTTGATTTTTACTATGAGTTTCCTTTTTATGTGATAAAACGCTCTCTCAGGATTGATTTATTTGTTGCACAAATCAGGGTTTTCGTGCTTAGGGCCACGATAGTTCCTTTTATTCATGCTTCTTGCATCAATTACATTTATTGATTTTCTTTCCGGTTTCGACCCACAAGTTTTCAAGAAATTATTATTATTGGCAATTATTTTAAGTATATTATAATCTCTTCTTGAGGACCTTCTTTTTTATTGTCTATTATTTTTGCACAATTATCGTGTTGTGTTAATTATAAATACGCTGGATTAATTGTAACAAGTAATTCCCTAAGAATAAACTTTCTTAATCGGAAACCCTGACGTTAACAAAAATCGTTCCCCTGAAAATTAGTTCTCTCGATATCATTGCAAAATGATTGGCTCTTTGTAAGTGAAATTTTTTAATCGGTTACAACAGAGGTTTGGAAACATATTTTTTCTAAAAGAAAGTTTTTGATGTTTTTAAGATTAAAAAACATCGTTATTTATGAAAAAGAGTTCCACTCTAGCCTTCGCAATTGTTATTAACATTGCTGTCTCGCATGCGCAATGGCAATTAAATGGCAATCCAATTTCCTCAACAAATTTTTTTGGTTCAACAAATGCACAGCCTTTAGTTCTCAAAGTAAACAACTTTAGGTCCGGTTTAATTGATCACGATGCCACGAAAGGAAATACTTTATTTGGCTATCAGGCATTGGTATCAAATGCAGGTATTTTCAACACATCTGTTGGGTATAAATCACTTAATTCAAACACAAGTGGTGGTTATAATAATGCATTTGGTTATAATACTTTGCTCAGAAATACAACCGGCAGGGCAAATTCAGCCTTTGGATACCAGGCACTTTATTTTAATACTACCGGATATAATAATGTTGCGATTGGCACATTAGCGCTTTGGACTAACAATACCGGAACTTATAATACTGCTTGCGGCGATGCTTCGTTAACAAATAACACTTCCGGTTCACATAATACAGCTTTTGGTACTCATGCCTTAAGTACAAATATGACAGGCAGTAACAATACATCTTTAGGATGGGCAGCTGACGTAAGTACTGCATCCCTAACTAATGCTACTGCTATAGGTTCGGGCGCAATAGTAAATGCCAGTAATAAAGTAGTTATTGGAAATACAAGCGTAACGAGCATTGGTGGCTATGCACCCTGGTCAAATTTTAGTGATGGCAGATATAAGCGCAACATTAAAGAAGATGTACCAGGATTGGAGTTTATTAAGAAATTAAAACCTGTAACTTATACTATCGATGTGAGGTCACTTGAGTTTAAATTGCATGAACATCAAAAAAAAGTAAAAAGTCCGAACTCTACCTTGTCTAATCTGCAAGACGATTATGCCACTGATGCCACTGAACCGGCAACAGCTGAAAAATCAAAAATTATCTACACGGGTTTTGTAGCACAGGATGTAGAAAAAGCAGCTCAATCCATTAATTACAATTTTAGTGGTGTTGACAAGCCAAAGGATGATAATGAATCTTTTTATGCATTACGTTACAGTGATTTTGTAGCCCCTTTAGTGAAAGCCGTGCAAGAATTAAGTGCCCAGAATGATAAATTAGCCCTTGAAAACCAACAAATGCAATCTCAATTGGATGAGCTTATAAAAAGATTAAATGCGCTTGAGCTTGCTTCATCCCCATCCGTAATTTCGAATTCCCTGTCTCCTAATGTTAATGATAAGGCCGGATTAGAACAAAACTCACCTAATCCCTTTAATAATAATACTGTTATCCGGTATCATATTCCTTCCAATGGCAACAATGCACAAATTATGGTGACAGATGTAAGCGGTCATACTCTAAAAAACATATACTTAAGCAAAGGCTCAGGACAAGTTACCATAACAGCAGGAACACTTCCGTCAGGCAATTATATCTATTCTCTAATCGTGGATGGAAAAAAGATTGATAGCAAACAAATGGTTCTTACGAAATAAAAAAGTTAATATAAATAAACGATTACCGTTGCACAGGTGCCGGCAAAAAGTTCGCACCTGTTTTTATTTGCACTAAAATTTGGTAACCCATTATTCCTGGAAGATGTGAAAGTCTCTTTAAAAGGTTTGACAGACAATAGGTCCCCCTGGGAAAATATCATCCCGGAAGTTCATTGACAAAATAATTATTAGGCAGGTTATTTTTATATCTCCACGTTGCATATACATTGTTGATACATGCCAGCGTTGTATTCTTATCGCTTACTGTTTGATGAGACAATATTTTAAACAATAGTACCTTATGGATACCATGAATAAAAAAATCCTGTAACTCAAGTTCCCGGTACTCGATCGTACAGCGCGGTAAAGGCAAGTTCAATATTTGTGACTGAGTCTCACTAAAATCAAAATTTGATTTTTCTTTTGGCGGTTGCATGTGATTTTTTCCAAAGCTGTAAACTTCTTTATAATAAGATGCTTCTATATTACTCAGAACAATTCTTTTTGTGGCTTCAACCTGCTTACAGGCTTTGCCGGCATGGCGAAGTGTTATAACATAATGTTCATCGGTGATCTGCCCATGCTGGTCAGTTGGAAAGACATTATATAAGTTGTCGCTGCCAACTGTAATAAGCGAAATCACTTGGGGAATACTGTAAACTATTTGGATTTGCGTATATAAATTGCCTTCAAGAAAAATATTGCCTTTCTTTTTATTGTATAACCTGTTGTTAAGCCTGATGACAAATTGATTAAAAAAAGAAAGAAAGCTATGCCTGCCTCTTTCTCCTTCAAAATAGTAAATAGAATACTGGCCAATTCTTTGAATCTTTATCCTTTTCAAACATAGTTCCGCAACGCTATTCTTTGTTAAAATAGCGGATCCAATTTTTAACGGAATGGCTGAGTAAACTATATTGATCTTATCCTGGACGTCAAGATCCAATTCATCTAAAGCCGGCAAAGCAAATATTAATGGACAAATTCCCACCATTGAATAGAGCGTTGTAATATCTTTAATCGCTATGTTGTCGGAAACCAGAAACGCATATAACGGATGAGCGTGTTGCCCAAGAGGAATACAAAGATATTCCTGCCTGTAACGAATGCCATTCAGCTTGTGCAATATTTTTTGAAAAAAGGCCATGCTCCAATATTAACGAAAATAAATTTTAACCAGCTTTTCAAAAATTCAGACTCAATGATCAACAAAAATGAACAACGAACTTCTTTAAAAAACCCGTTACTATGGATAATTTTTATTTTATACATTTTTATATTGACCTATGCAATTACTCATCATGAATTGTGGGGTGATGAAATTCATAGCTGGAACATAGCAAAAGCAAGCACAGGTTTTTCTGATTTGATTTATAATACAAGGTATGAAGGACATCCTCCCGGTTGGTATACAATTTTATGGTCAATTTCAAAATTTACACATAATGTAAATTATATCAAGGCACCCCAATTAATCATTGCTTGTTTGGTTGTATTTATTGTGTTATTTTTTTCATCATTTCCTCTTAGTATAAGGATACTCATCCCTTTCGGTTACTATTTTTTGTTTGAATACGCAGTTCTCAGCAGAAACTATGCAATTGGTGTATTACTTGCCTTTTGTATTTGTCTTATAATCTCAAAAGATTTTCCCTACAAATTTCTTTTGTATTATACACTGCTTTTTCTCCTGTCAAATACACACTTGTTCGCAGCTATTTTAGCGGGAAGCTTACATCTTTATTTTTTGCTTTTGAACATAGAACAAAAGAAAAAGGTAAGAACCATTGCTTTGCATGTTTTACCTGGCATAATTGTTTTACTGCCTTCTGTATATTTTATTTTTCCACCTTCCGATAGTGATAAAAATATTCTTTCCTGGGTAACCAGGTTAGATCTGATTAATCAATTTCGAATTATCATCCAGGCTCCCATAAAGGCTTTTATTCCCATTCCTGCCTGGTGGAATTATAATTTTTGGAATACAGAGTTTTTATTAGAAGCACAGGGTAAGTACCCTTTATTAAAGCTGCTTTCTGCCACAGTGCTGCTTGGTATTTTCGTTATTATATTTTTGACACTAAGAAGAAATAAAAAATGCTTCATCTTGTTTGTCATCAATATGATATTGACTTTTATTGCTGGAGTTGTTTTTCCTATAAAAGAAACAAGGTATGTTGGATTTATCTACATAGGTTTTCTGGCAGCGTGCTGGCTATATTATTATGAAACACCTTTAAGCAGGAAAACTAAATGGACTATCAATACCCTGCTGCTTATACAACTGATCGCAGGAGTTTTTACAGTTTCAAAAGATATCAGGCTTCCATTCTCCAGTTTATACAGAGTAAATGAATTATTGAAAGAGGTTCCAGTAAATGAAAAAATAGTAACGGATTATTGGTGCTTAAATACAGTTTCTGCCTTTACTGATAAACCATCTTATTGCATAGAATTGAATAAAGAAATGTCATTTGTTTTGTTAAACGATGAATTAGCCACAACCCTTATGAAACCAGGTCGTTATTATAATGGAGTAAAAAACCTTTTTGAGCATGAAAAACTACAGAGTATCTATATGGTCTCGATTCAATCGCCTGAAAATATTTCTAAATTAGACCCTTTATTGACCAAATCTTTTAAAATAAATCTTATTGACAAAAGAGAAGGAGCAATAGAAAAAGGCAGCAATTTATATTTGTATCAAATAAATTCTTTTTAATACCAATTCGTTCACTGTTTACAGTTGCCAGGATCAACGGGGGCATATACAATTCGGAAATTGGCCAGGGGATCTTTCATGTCCTCTTAAGAGGGGAAGCAGCTTAATAAATTTTCCCTTTCATCAATCTCCACTTGTGCAAACGATACTGCCACGATACACGCAGCACTCCCAAACCATAAATAATACTGCGTCTAAAATTAATACTGGATACTTCTTCGGAATACACCGTCGGGCAGGTTACTTCCGCAATTTCATATCCTTTCATTGCGATCTGCGCAAGCATTTCGTTATCAAAAATAAAATCATCGCTATTGCCCATGAAATTGATATTCTTCAATACTGCTGCCGAAAAAGCGCGGTAACCGGTGTGGTATTCGCTTAGCTTTTGACTAATGAGTATATTTTGTGCAAGCGTAAGAAACCGGTTGGAGACATATTTATACAATGGCATCCCGCCCTTCAAAGCTCCTTTACCTAAAATGCGCGAAGCAAGTACTACCGAATATATATCATTAGCAATGATGCTGCTCATTGCATAAATGAGTTTTGGGGTATATTGATAATCCGGGTGTAGCATGATCACAATATCTGCTCCTAATTCTAATGCTTTGCTGTAACAGGACTTTTGATTGGCCCCGTATCCTTTATTTTTATCATGACATATAATATGACATATGCCTAATTGTTGACTCAGCTTGATAGTATTGTCTTTGCTTGCATCATCTACAAGTATAACATCATCAACGATATCAAAAGGAATTTCACGATAGGTTTTTTCTAAGGTTAATGCTGCATTATAAGCCGGCAAAACCACAACTATTTTTTTATCGTTAAGCATGCAGGTAAAAATAAGAAACTAACAAAGTAATTTGCAAACAATGATTTTGTAATTTTTATATCCTCTTACACCTATTTTGACATTATGATAAAGATGTAATATTGTGCACACAGAAGGTTGCTGAAAAAATAAAATTTATTTACGATGGATATTCCTGCAAAACCATGGAAGAGAAAAGAGCCTCCTAAAAAAATTCTTGCTATTCGTTTGCAGGCAACCGGCGATGTTGTAGTTACACTTCCTTATTTGCAGGACCTTTATAATTCTTTTGGTCCGCAGGTACAACTTGATTTTTTAACAAGGGAAGAAACAGAAGATATCCCTAAAAATATTTTGCTGTTCAATAAGGTGTATTCAATTGGGGGAGGAAGGAATTTCAAAAAACAATTAGTAAGCACATTCCTGTTATTACCGCGTTTGTTCTTTCAGCGTTATGATGTAATTATAGATCTGCAAAATAATACCATTAGCAGGATTGTCAGGAAAGTGCTGTTACCAAAAGCATGGTGCGAGTTTGATCGTTTCTCTCCTGTTTCCGGCGCAGAAAGATACCGTTTGACCATCGAGGCAGTTGGCTTAGGAAAAAATAAAATTGATAGTAATTTTTGTTTAAAAGATCCTAAGGCCGGTTTGAAAATTTTAAAAAATAATGGCTGGATTGAAAAGAACGATTTGGTTGTACTAAACCCGGCCGGAGCTTTTGAAACACGAAACTGGAATATAAATAATTACGTGTTGTTTGCGCAGCTGTGGTTGAGTGTTTCTCCTCAAACACAATTTCTTGTAATGGGCACTTCCTTTATCGCTTCGAAAGCTGCTTTTTTAAAAGAACAGTTGGGATACAACCTGATCAACCTCGTCGGACAAACAACTCCTGTAGAAGCATTTGCTATATTGCAATATGCAAAGCTTATTTTATCAGAAGACTCCGGCTTAATGCATATGGCATGGATATCGGGCGTTCCTACAGTAGCTTTATTTGGCGCAACACGCAGCGATTGGTCAAGGCCACTTGGTGAACATACTTTTTTGTTTGAATCATCCGATCTGCCTTGCGGTAATTGTATGCTGGCTGTTTGCAAATACGGTAACGTACATTGTTTAACAAGAGTTACTCCCGAACAAGTATTTAATCATGCAATTTTGCTTATTCAAAATTTACAAAGAGCAGGCAAAAAGATAACTATTGAATAATTTTTCACGGTGAACATAACAACAAAGATCTACACAAGGCTCAGGCGAAAATGGAAATATGCATTGAATGATCTTCATGGTGTATTTGGTTTGAATAAACAAATGTTCCACGATGCACAGGGAGCGAGAATTATAATATACCATGGCATTTGCAAAACTGATCATACACGGTTCAACTCTATCTTCCTGGCGTTAAAAACCTTTGAAGCGCATCTACAATTTTATAAAAAATACTTTCATCTTATCTCACTGGATGATTATTATCAACAGCGGTTCAGTAAAGAACGTTTTAATATTTGCATCACTTTTGATGATGGCTTTGCAAACAATTTCAAATATGTTTTGCCATTAATGAACAAGTACAAGGCGCCTGTTACATTTTTTATCACTGCCATCAGGGATGCCGGGTATGATATTTTGTGGAACGACTTTTTTGCAATAGCTCAAAAATATGGGCCACAAAAATTTCAATTCAATAATGAAGAATTTTATAAGGACGGCTATGGTCGATATGTTTCAAAAGCCTCTGGCAAAATTTTGAAAGATCTATTACAGGCTGACAGCTTTGATAAAAAAGCAGCAATGATAAATACCCTTGAACCCCTGGTATCTTTTAAAAATGAAATCCGGGAAAAGGATTATTGGCTGCAGATGACACAGGAAGAAATCAAAATATTATCCGGTTCACCATTAGCCAATATTGGTTGTCATGGCTATTATCACAATGATCTTTCTGCAATTTCAATTGGTGATGCGAGGAATGAAATTTTTCATTCAAAACAATGGCTGGAAAATATTACCGGAAAAGAAATTAATGCTATTGCTTTCCCTTATGGTGCATATTCAAAGGATGTAGTGGCAGAAGCTAAGTCCGCAGGTTTTAATCAACTATTGGCAATGGATTTTCTTTTTTCCGGGGATCATACTGATCCCGCGTTGCGGCAACGGTTTACTGTAAATCCATACATCTCTGTCAACAATCAAATGATGGCAATTATAAAAGGCAGGTATGAATCATAAGAACGGAAACAAAGAATGCAGTATAATTCGTCTTGACGAAAACAAATTAAAGGACCTGGAAATCTTATATAAAGAAGTATATAAACATAAACCCGTAAAAAATTATTTTCACAAAAAATATGATACTGCTTATACCGGCGCACAATATATTGGTCATATTGCGTATAATAGTGAAAATATTCCCATTGCTTGTTTCGGTGTAATACCCTGTTTTATTCAGTATAACGATCAAATTGTGTTGTCCGGGCAAGCTGTTGATGCTATTACTCTTTCCCAATATCGTTATGAAGGATTTTTTGTTGAATTGGTGAAAAAAACTTTTGATTTGTGCCGAGCCTCAGGAATACAGCTTGTCTTTGGTTTCCCCAATCAAAATTCTTATCATGGTCTTGTTCATAAACTTGGGTGGAAGATGACAGAATATATGGAACGTTTTACTATTCCCTTAGATTCGTTTCCACTGGAGTCTTTGTGTCAACATTTTGAATGGTCAAAATGGGTGTATAAAAAATATACCGACTGGATTTTACGCAAATATCTTTTTTCAGAGCAAGGGTTGGCAAATTCTGTAATGGCTGAAGGTTTTGGTGGTGTTCATCGTGACGATCGCTATTTAAAATACAAAACCTATAGTGATACAAAAGTGATAAAAACAGGAACGGCAAAAGTTTGGGTAAAAATTCAAAACGGTCTTTTTATCGGTGACCTGCAAACGTCAGAATATGACTTCGATATAGTGATTGATACGATAAAAAAAATCGCCAGCCGCCTTGGAATAAAGAATATTTTTTTTCAAATAAGTCCCGGAACAAGTTTGCATGCTTTATTTTCAAAGAGCTTTAAGTCACAAACTTCTTTCCCGGTAATATTCATGGATATGGGTTCAGGTATTCCATTGAGCAAACTTAAATTCACTTTTGCAGACATTGATATTTTCTGATTAGACCCCCATCCCCTAAAGGGGTGAAAGAAAAGAATGTCTTCCCTTATCAAAGTTGCTATCAATTGAATATCTGCATTACAGCTTTTGCACTCTCATCAATTGATGAAACAAGTACCGGCTTATACTCCGACCGAGGATTACATAAAATTTCCAGCGTTTTTTTTATCATCTCTTCCGGGGTATTTGTAATATGCCAATGATCGATATCTTTTATCATCGGCTTGCAAAAGCTTATTACATGAGCACCTGCATATAATGCTTCAAGACAAACAACGCCAAAACCTTCATAAGAAGAGGGATGCAAAAAAACTTTTGTTTGTTGCATGAGCTGCACTACTTCAGTATGCGACTTTTTTCCTGCCAATTCTATATTTTCTTCAAGGCCCCACTCCTTTGTCAATTCCCTTAGTTTTTTTTCTTCTGGGCCCTCGCCGCATAAAACAGCTTTTACCGAAGGAATGACCTTTTTCACGGCCGCAACTACTTCCAGAAAAACATTATATTGCTTCAGCACGAT
>DATBFI010000624.1:0-4456 GCA_036558585.1 Chitinophagaceae bacterium | reverse complement strand
GTCGAAATAAAACAGGTATGCATGATCGGGTTGCAATCCTGTAACACCTGAAACATTTCCATCACCGCTAAAGGTTACACAGTTTACAGGTTGCGGATAACTTTGACCGGCAGGACATGCACTAACATCGTATACAGACATCCTTACACCCTGCTCTGAACAGGAGGAGAGTCCTGTTGGGAATGTTGTATAACCTGTTACAGATATATTCAGTAAACCATTGCTTGTGCTGCTTGTTCTAAATGCATAGTAGGCATTATTAGTAACCTGCGTGCCTGAACTGTTACAATTAATAGCAGTAAACTGCGGATCGACAAATTTATTACTCGTGGCGTGTACCAAATCAAAATCAGCACTTGTCCCATCCGGTGTGGCAGTGCCCGGGAAGGATGAAGGGCAATTATCGTTGGATATCTGTGCATGGGTTAATTGTGTCATTTCGCCTGTAAATGCCCCACAGTTTCCAAAAGCATCGTGTTGCTGAGTTGTTGCATATAATCCACCCTGGTATGCAGAAATGTCTAATGAACGCCTGTCGACATAATTTACAATCGCAAAGTGCATCAGCTTAGACGGATTCACACTCGGTATTGAATTTCCTTCTTCAGCATCATTAATATGCGCAAGATTTAAAGCGTGACCTATCTCATGTAAAACAATCATTTCCCTGTCATATGTTTCCGAACCAGGGAAGCAAGGGCCATCTTCAAAAGGGATATCGCCAACAGAAACGCCATCATTTCTTACCAGGATATCAAAGCCCGTTTTTTGCGCGGTATAAATTTTAAAAGGAGAACTGGTGTAACATACCGTAGCATAACTGTAAGTGCTTTCAAGCACGCCTGCTGCCATAGGTGGAACTCCCGTATTAAAATTATCAAAGACAATAAGATTTATTTTATCATCTGTTACTTTTTGCACCGGGCTACCTGAACCTTCGATAAAATTTACTCCTGTCGCATCCTTCCAGGTTTTTAGCGCCCGCAGAAACGTTTCCTTTGAAGGGTCAACGGCAAAATTTTTCCCTCCCCCTGCAGTACTTGTACTGTATTGAAAAGAATAACCTCCACTGCCATTTGCATTCATCAGCCTCTGCTCCGTATAAACGATTGTATCAATGTCTGGCTGAAAATCAAACTGGGAGTTTAAAACACTGTAAAAAACATTAAGCTCAGAAACCGATTGGATCGTTGTACCATCTTTTAGAATAACCGCAATATTACCTGTCGCTGCTCTGTCCGGAACCCGTAGAACAATTTTTGTATCACTCCATGAAACCATATACGATGAATTATACGGAACTGCATAATCTGGTTGTACACGATTGTTATCGCCATCTTTAAATTTTACGGCGCAGGAACCGGAAGGTTTTGCACCAAATCCTGATCCGTTAATTGTAAGCACATTATTGGCCGGATCGTTTAAAGCGCCACCGTGAACTGTTTCCGGGGAAAATGATGAGATGAAAGCCAAAATTGCCTCACCACTTTGTAAGGCCTTTTGCGCTATAATTGATGAAATATTGAACGAACTGTTTATAACCCGGAAATTTTTACCTGTTTCCTGCCTGATCGATGTATAAAGATTCTTTTCAATCTTTTTATAAGAAGCGAAGGGCGCATATGCTTCATCATTTTCCAAATCGTATCGCAAAAAACCCTGGTCACTGCTGTATACGTCAAACAAAAGCTTTTTTGAAAAAGGAGATTTTAAATGAATGCGGTTTGGTTCACAAAAGAACACACCCGTTTTGCCAATATCAAGTTGCAACAGGTCGCTTACTGTAATAGCATCGGGTCCCACGGAACCGCCCTGTGTCATTATTTCAATGGTGTTTTCTGCAGGAGTTCCCTTAAATAACTTATAAATTTCAACAGTGTTTGCGGTAAAGATCATTGTGTGCGCATCGTTCCAGAAACTTTTCTTGTCAACCACTTTTCCTTCCACTATCAGTGAAGAAGCTTTTACTTTCTCCTTCAGTTCTATTTTATATAGTTGCGCAAGAGAAAAACCGGGCGAAAAAATAAAAAGAGAACATATATATAGCAGGCGAAACAAGATCTTCATAAAAGAGATAAAGGATAATATTAAAAAATAAAATTACGAAACGAAGCAGAATAAAAAAGGCTGCCCCAAACGACAGCCTCATTATAAAATAAGTTGAAACTTACCATTTATCTACTTCCTCCGTATTATTACCCGCAGGTTTGTTTATTATTTCAGTTACTATTACTTCACTTACCGCTACTTCTTCCGCGGTACTCCCTTCCTGGGGTTCATGGTTGTTGTCGTGGTTGAATGCATCAAAATCAAAATCAGGCATTAATTCTGTTTTTACGTGATCGATTGCTTCACCAAGGGCTTTAATAAATTTATTAAAATCTTCCTTGTACAGAAATATTTTATGCCTGTCATAACCATCATCATTGAAACGTTTCCTGCTTTCTGTAATGGTTAAGAAATAATCATTACCCCGTGTAGCCCTTACATCAAAAAAATAAGTTCTTCTTTTACCTGCTCTAATGCGTTTACTATATACGCTTTCCATTTTCTTGTCGTTATTTTCGTACGCCACTGTTTAAATGATTTTGTTTAATGAATACTTTTAGTGTCGCAAATATAATACTGTTTTAATATTGCCAAAATTTTATAGACGTTATTTCAATTGCTAAACTATAAATTGTTATCCACGAATGTGGATTTAATGGTTAATTAAGGCTTTTTATTTTAGGGAATAAGTTATGGAACATCTGTTCTGAGTAATGTTGGCAGGCTTTTACAAAAATACCTCCGCCAGCTATTTATGCTTTCGGAGGTATTGATAATAATTGATACATCACTACTTACTAACCTGGTCGAACTTATTAATGTTGTGTTGAATCCGGATTAGCAATATGATTGGTAGTTGAAGTATCAGTTGTTGAGTTAGGAAAGTTTGAACTTTGATTATTTGTTGATGTCTTTGATGGATTGCAACTCATTACTATTGATATAACAGCCGCAACAATTACTACGAATATGCGCTTCATGATCTTAATTTTTTTTGTTAAAGAAATTATCTAATAATTCAATCAATTTTCCTGCCATCAGCACGCGCATTCCTTAAGGTTTTTGATAAGCACTTCTATATCTGTTTTTGAGAAATTATATACACACCTCTCTGCTTAATTCAGTGTAGAGTTTTTATTCTTTATTACTATCTTCGGCTCAATCACGCTGATCGTTTATGCTCATATCAGGTATCGATTTGGGAGGGACAAAATTATCGTTGGCCGTTTTCACAGAAAGTGGAAAAGTGCTGCATAAGACAACTATGGCGTTAAACAACAGGACTGGAAAACAGGTTGGACAACTTATAACTACAGCAATAAAAGAATTGGTGACGCAGCAACAGGCTGTTGGAAACAGGATCAGCGCTATTGGTATTGCAGTACCCGGGATCAGCCATAACAAAACCGGTACAGTGTGGGCGCCTAATATTCCCGGTTGGGATGATTATCCCTTGCTTGATGAAGTGATACAAATCAGTGGCGGAATTCCAATAACAATTGACAGTGACCGGGCCTGCTATATTCTTGGTGAATCATGGCAGGGGAATGCGAAGGGATGTAATGATGCGATATATCTTGCTGTAGGAACGGGCATTGGAGCAGGAATATTAACTGGAGGACACGTTCTGCGTGGTGCACATGATATTGCAGGTGCCATTGGATGGATGGCATTGAACAGGCCTTTTGATAATAAATATATTTCCTGCGGATGTTTTGAATATCATGCATCCGGAGAAGGAATAGTGAAAGTTGCAGGAGAAATGTTGCGGGACAATAAAATGTATTCGGGCGAATTAAGAGACAAGACACTTTCTGAACTAACCGCACGGGATGTATTCACTGCTTATGAAAACAATGATGCTGTTGCTATTGATGTTATAAAACAATGCATTGAATTTTGGGGAATGGCAATTGCTAACCTGGTAAGTTTGTTCAATCCTGAAAAGATAATTTTGGGCGGCGGCGTTTTTGGCCCCGCTACGCAATTTATTTCAGCTATAAAAAATGAAGCACACAAATGGGCGCAGCCAGTCAGCATGAAGCAGGTAAGCATTGAATCTTCAGCTCTTGGAACTGATGCAGGTTTGTATGGAGCAGCGTTGCTTGCCTGCAAAACATGAATTCAGGAATAAACCATCGCGATGTATAAAAAGAACCTTGTTTTTGCAGCTGCCTGTCTTGGCCTGTTATTATTTGGTATTGGTTTGATTACTTTAGGCTCGGTGGCAGGTGACCTGAAGACAAAGTTCAGGCTGGATGAAATTTCATCGGGAACCCTGTTCTCGATCATGCCCATTGGCATTTTAGCGGGGTCATTATTATTTGGGCCGGTATGTGACCGCTATGGATATAAATTAATATTGATCCTTGCCTGTCTTGGCATGTTTGCTGGATTCGAAGGAATT
>DATBFI010000623.1:0-3209 GCA_036558585.1 Chitinophagaceae bacterium | reverse complement strand
CTAAGGCGGAACAGGCAATGATAAGAATTACTTTGCCGGCACACAAAAAATAAAATTATCAATATCCCGGGTTTTGTTTCAACGCAGGATTGGCTGTTATAATATCAAACGGAATAGGAAATATATTGTAATGTGGATCCGAAGCATCTTTTTCCCACCATGCCTCATTAAATTTTCCGAAGCGTATCAGATCTTCTCTTCTGAACATTTCATACGCAAATTCGCGACCACGTTCATTTAGTAATTCGTCCATCGTTAATGTACCCGTTGTATATTTTGCAGCAGGATTATTTGCAGCAAAGCTTCTTTCCCTGACTGTATTAACAAGATTAACTGCTTCCGCAGTAGCAGCATTTCCGTTTAACCGCATAAGACATTCAGCTTTCATCATCAAAATATCGGCATAACGAAAAACAACCATATCATTGTTCATGTTTACAAATCCGTTGGTTCCGTAATTTCCAAAGTTGTATTCAATTTCATATTTTATATTCATTACGCCTTCATTATCATTTGCATCAAACAAGTCATTGATATGTGGTGTTATGTCCATGGGCTCATCGCTCCAATTGGGCACGGACTGTTCATCACCGTTTTCATCAGTATAAGTTTGCGGACCAAATATCCATTGGTGCCTGCGAAAGTCGTCCGGCCTATATAGATCAAAGAATGATTCCTGTGTGCTTATTTTGCGCCAGCCGTAATCAACAGAGTAGTCACCAGGGTTTTCAGCGTATTTGTAAACAATGATATTTTCATGAATGTTCTGTTCGATAAAGTTAAAGCCCTGTGCATTATTCGCATCGAAGGGCACCACGTAGATATTCTCGTTGCTTGATTCATTGTGCACTTTAAAAGGATCGTTCCAATGCTCATCAAGCTGGTATAAGCCGGATTGAATAACAGCATCACATGCGGCAATACAGTCCTGCCAACGGTCCTCTCCTGTAATTGCTTTTGCATTCAGGTAAAGTTTGGCGAGTAACGCATTTGCTGCTGATTTTGTAAAATGACCATACCAGTTGTCATCACCTTTCTCGCTCAGGTTAGGAATACTCTCCTTAATTTCCTTTTCAATAAATGCAAACGCATCAGCAGGTGTACTGTTGGTTGGATTTTTCTCTCCTACATGTTCAACAACCGGGATATTACCAAATTCACTTAATGCCCAATAATAGTGTAGTGCCCTTACCATTCTCATTTCTGCAATCATTTGTTCTTTGGGTATTTGCAGCTTCATAGTAGTGACATCAATATTCTGAATGTTGTCAATAAAATTATTGCAGTAACCTATTGCCTGGTAAAGGTCCTGCCATTCTAAAAGTATCCAGAAATCCCTCGACGTCCATGTATGCTGATGGAAGCGCAGCCACTGGCCCTCCTGGTCTATATAACCAAATACTACAGGCGCACATGCTTCATCAGTTACAAATTCTGCATCCTGGAAATGGACCTGGTAAATATGTGTTTGCATATATGCATAGGGTAAAACATAGGCTGCCATTACCTGGTCGGCATTCTGGTAAAAATTAGAATTTGTATCAACACTATACAGGGTCTCATCTAGTTTTTTATTGCAGTTGCTGAAACATACTATTATCAAAACAGGTAAAAGCAGTATTTTAAAGTTTATCTTTTTCATCTGTAAGTTTTTTATTTTTTATTTGTCAGATGTGATTTTTGCTCGGCGCGTTAAAAATTGATATTTACACCGAAAGTATACACGCGTGAACTTGGATAATAGATATAGTTTGGTTCGAGGCCCGGCCCCTCATCTGTTTCCTGGTTTGGATCCTGTGGAAAATAATTGATCTGTAATTCAGGATCTGTGCCCGAGAAATCAGTAATCGTTACCAGGTTAGCACCGGTGAAATAC
The DNA here is from genome assembly GCA_036558585.1 of Chitinophagaceae bacterium. Classification (GTDB taxonomy): domain Bacteria; phylum Bacteroidota; class Bacteroidia; order Chitinophagales; family Chitinophagaceae; genus DATBFI01. The sequence continues at coordinate 1,333 of DATBFI010000623.1, read as the reverse complement.
ACGTGAATGTTTTTAAAGTAATTTGATTTTACAGGAATTGTATATCCTACTGTTATATTATCCAGTTTTACATAAGCACCATTTTCAATATAATAGCTTGAAAATGTCGGCGGATCTGTTATCTTCTGGTTGAGTGCCGAAACAAAAAGATTACCTCTGTCATAGTAGGTCCAATTTTCGTGAAATATTCGTTTGCCGTTTACCGCATGAACACCTGCAGCACCTTTTATTAAAAAAGTAGCATCAAAATGTCCAAAGCCAAAACTGTTTGTTAAGCCATAAGAATATTTTGGAATGCTGTTTCCAAGATAAGCATAGTCATCTCCTGTGATTTCACTTGGGGATACTGCTTTCCCCTCTTTATTTTTAAACAACCAGTTACCGTCCTCTGTAAAATCCGCAAAAACAGGTCCGTAAAAAACTGCAACAGGTTCACCCGGCGCAAGTCTTTGTATGGAAACGCCTTCAGTAACTCGCGTTATATTATGTGCTGTTCCGAAGAACTGGTTACTTGATACAGAGATAATTTCATTTTTATTGTAAGCACCGGTGAAGGTTAGATTCCAGTTAAAATTTTTACGACTTATAACTTTTGCATTTACCAGTAGTTCTATGCCTTTATTTTTCATGGTACCTGCATTTGCAAAAATGGTAGGAAAAATTTCGGAAGGTAATTGTGCACTGTAATTACCTACAAGATGCTTGATTGTTCTCTTGTATAAGTCGAGTGAACCACTCAGCCACCCGTCTTTTAGTAAAGAAAAGTCAACACCAATATTTGTTTCTGATTTTGTTTCCCATTCCAATAATGGATTGGCATTGATAGTTGGCCCATAAGGTAAGATAAATGATCCTTCGTCAGGTGTCCCTACATAACCGTTTTGTGTTCCTCCGTAAAAAGGACCAATGGTTGCAAGTGATTGATAAGGCGATAAACTTTCCTGGTTACCGGTAACGCCATAACCGGCGCGCAGTTTGAGGAGTTTAATAGCTGAAGATCCTGCAAGAAAATCTTCTTTACTTAATATCCAGCCGGCAGAGACTCCCGGGAAATTTCCCCATTTATTTTCTGTACCCAGCACTGATGCACCTTCTCTTCTTATGCTTAGGTTTAAAAGATAACGTTGCTTATAATCATAAATAACTCTTCCAAAATATGCGAGTATTGTTCTTTCATTAGCATAGCTTCCTATAAAAACGCCCCCCCTGTTGGCACCCGGGGAAAGATCATTTAAAGCAGTACCTGCGCCCAGATTGTAGAACCTGTAAGCATCGGTAAGATAATTATTATTACCAGCACTAAATCCTTCATTAAAAATATCCTGGTAGGAGT